>NZ_JAUBQR010000068.1:0-29014 GCF_036701385.1 Microcoleus sp. Pol12B4
GAGAGAATACGCTTTCATTAGGTTTGACTACAACAATGATATTTTATTGTACCTCATTACAGCGGAATCCGCTGTAATAATTAACTCACACTTTTAGGTGAGTGCTATGGTAATGCCACACATAGCAAACTTAGCATATCAGTTTTTTGGCAGTTGTTCGACTGGTGAGTTAATCAATAAAACAGGTTTGTAGTCAGGACTTTGACCTCAGTTGCGCGCCAAGAGGGTCGGACAAAAAACTTTACGATTGCCTATTAACTCGCATCGATCAGAGTCAGAAAGTAGGTTTTTTAGTAGATATCTAATTCTCAAGCCAATAATTTTGGGTGAGACCGAGTTTTTCTGGGTAAGCCGTATTAAAGCAAAAAGATGCGATCGACTTTAGGAAAATTCCAATCCCCCTACAAAACCCTAGATGCCTCGCAACCGAGGTCTGTGTCATAAAAATTGCCGCCCAAATAGTCTGCACTCCGTCTTTTAACGGCTTTCCCCCCTTATGGTAGATAACACTGAGGTTGGTAAGCCTGTTATATTGGCAGTATCTAGGCAAGTTTCCTGGCTACAGGTACTTGCACGTAAAGGAGTTAGAGGGTCTGCTGAGAGACTATACTTCGGCGAACAACTACCAAACCACACCTTAATGCAAGTTATGAACAGCCAAAAAGTCAGTGTAATCATTCCTGCATTCAATGCTGCCGACACTCTGGCCGAGACAGTTGCCTCCGTACTCAAGGGCACCCACAAGAATCTAGAAATTTTAATTGTTGATGACTGCTCTACTGACGCTACTGACAAAGTTGCTGCTAAGCTGGTCGAGCAATATTCGAGAATTCAATACTTCAGGAATCCCCAAAATTACGGGGTTTCTAAGTCGAGAAATTTAATGATAGATCGCGCCACAGGCGAATATGTAGCGTTTATCGACAGCGACGATACCTGGGAACCCAATAAGTTAGAAGTTTGTTTGAAGATGCTCGCAGACAATCCCGAAGTCAAAGCGGTGGCTCACGCTTTGCGATATTTAGACAAGCACGGTAAAAAGTTGAGTTATATTCCCACCTATCCTACAACTAAAGCAGAAATGCAGGCGATTAAGGAGACAGGCGAAAGTCCTTGGGTTTTCCCGTCTTCTGTTGTAGTCGATCGCTCCATTCTTCTCAAAGAAGGCGGGTTTGCAGAAGATTGGCAGGTAGGAGAAGATACAGAATTATTTACCAAACTTGCTCAAAAGTATGGCTTGCTAGCGGCGACAGAACCTTTGGGAAATTATCGAATTAGAGGGAAATCTCTCACAGATAAGCACTGGCTGAAAAAGCGCATAGCTTCTGATTGTGTCAAGGAAAACCAACTGCGGCGCTTGCGGGGAGAAAAAGAGTTATCACTCCACGAGTATGAACAGTTATGTTTTAATAATTTGCCGCTTTTGCAAAGGCTTAACAAATTTCGAGAAGTTTTGGCACTGCACTACATGAGAAAGCTGGGACAAAGTTGGTTAAATCGGGAGGTTTTGCCTACTATTGTTTACGGCGTCGCTACCACCGTCCTCAATCCTCAAGCTACTGTGGACAAGTGGAAATGGATGAAGGCTCACGAAAAGTTGAGTCATCAAACCGCAGAAGGTATCAGTCATGCGCCACAATTAAACCCCCAGCGATCGTCTGAAATCGGGGGGCTGTCCTAAAGGATGTTAGAGTTGTATGCGGGTTTAGTCAAGAAATTAGGTGCGGCCAATAAAGCCGAATCGAAGCCGATCACCCAGGGGCAGGTTAATACGCGATATTGGGGTTTTGAGCCGTATTTGACTGTTAATATTCTGTCCGAGCAATTACCCGCACTACTAATTACAAGCGCTTGCAGCCGTGCGCGTAGAGACCATATAAAAATTTTTGAAAGTCGCCAGCCTATGTCAGCCTTGATTTATTCTGCCAGTAGCTTCAAGCCTATACATGGCGATAATAGTAGCGTTCCCGTACCGTGCTACTTGCTGCGAAAAAAGTTACACTAAATATAATAATATAAGTAAAGAGCAAAGTTTTTTGAATGAAAAAATGGGTAGCAAACCCCTTTTTGGAGCAGAAAATAACAGCAAAATTTTAGGAAAAAT
Organism: Microcoleus sp. Pol12B4; assembly: GCF_036701385.1. Taxonomy (NCBI): domain Bacteria; kingdom Bacillati; phylum Cyanobacteriota; class Cyanophyceae; order Oscillatoriales; family Microcoleaceae; genus Microcoleus; species Microcoleus sp. Pol12B4. Next base: position 2,105 of record NZ_JAUBQR010000068.1, read on the forward strand.
TATGCTTTCTACCTTCAGCAGACGATCGCCTTTTTATTTAGAATTAGATTGAATTTATGGACTGGCAAGAAGTTTCTGGCAACTGGGTATTAATTCCTTCAAGACCGATCGCGATCGTACATTTTCTCGGCGGTGCATTTGTGGCGACAGCACCGCAACTCACCTATCGCTGGCTGTTAGAAGCTTTGGGGAACCAAGGATATCTTGTAGTAGCAACGCCGTTTGTCAATACTTTGGATCATATTGCGATCGCCCGCGATGTTCTCAACAAATTTGAAAATGCCCTCGATCGCCTGCGTGGCACTAAATTGCTCAAATCTTCCTATCTCCCCATTTACGGTATGGGACACAGCATGGGATGCAAACTGCACTTGCTGATCGGTTCTGTATTTGACGTAGAAAGGGCAGGCAATATTCTGATTTCTTTCAACAATTATGCGGCATCCGAAGCAATCCCGATCGTCGAGCAAATTTCCCCCGTCTTTAACGTCGAGTTTACGCCTTCCCCGCAAGAGACTAATCGCCTTGTCCAAAATAGCTATCAAATCCGGCGCAATCTTTTAGTCAAATTTAACGGCGACAACATCGACCAAACCCTGCTGTTGACCAAACTTCTAACACAGAGATTTCCCGACATGATTACAGTTCAGACTCTCGCAGGCAACCATCAAACGCCCTTGGGTCAAGATGTTAGCTGGCCTGTGGGTCAAATTTTTACGCCCTTCGACGCGATCGGGCAATGGGTCAAACAAGAAGTGTATCGCGAATTAAATCAATTAAAACGAACAATTCTGCTGTGGCTGAATCCGATGTCCCGCGTTTAAAACCCGATGAACCCATTAATCAGAAATTTCCTCTACCACTTCCAAAATATCATCTTCATTGTTGGGCCTTGAGACAGGAGTATAATTTTTGACGATCGACAAACAATTCCGTCCATCAGCCGTTCTCTCGTAACTAATACTGTCTGCGATGTCTTTAATCAATTTTAGACCCCGCCCGCCCGGAGAATGAATATCGACTTTTTCCGAAACATCTTTGATTTTTTTCTCTAAATCAAATGGATCGCCCGAGTCCCAAATTTTAATCTCTAAAGATTCAGCGCACACTGCCACCTGAATGTCAACAGGCAAATCCGCTGGTTTGCCCTTATGGGCGTGACGCACCGCATTTGTAAAACCCTCAGCCAAAGCTAACTGGCACCGTATCCACACACTTGTAGGAATTCGCGACTCGTACAATTGTGCAAACCACGACAACACCCAGCTTAATCCATTCAGACCTGTATTGACTTGAAGATCCGCTTTTTTTAGCATCGGCAACTTTTCGGAACCCTTTAATTCAATCACGCTCACCACAGAAGTTCTTCATCGGCCGCTGGGCAAAATACAACTAGATAAAATACAACGAGACAAAGAAGTATAACGGTGGCAAAATTGAGTGGTACTTTGAGGATACTAGCTTTGGTGGGCTGTCGATCAATGTCTAATCCACTAATCGGTTAGTCACTATACCATAAATAGCACTTTCATGTCAATCCGCACCTGTGGTAAATAAAAGTCTATAAAAATTTATATTCTGAGTATAAACTGAGTGAAGTTCGATCGCGCCAAATTTCTATCAAATTTTAACGTAAATTGAACTCAACGACCCGCCGTCAAAAGCAATTACCTCAAAGCGATGTCAATAAACTATACTCAATCTCAGACAAGGGCGCTGACAGGATATATTTTAAATGACCCCCAGACCTTGAAAAACTTGTAGTACCTAAGTGCCCATGTTTCAAATTCTGGTTATTGACGATGATACGGCTGTTCAGGAACTGCTGAGAAGAACCCTGAAAAAACAGGGTTACGAAGTAACAGTAGCAAGTAATGGCGAAGACGGTGTAGCCCAGGCGCAAAAATTGCGTCCGGCCCTGATAATTTGCGATTGGATCATGCCGCGCTTGACGGGCATAGATGTCTGTCGTCGAGTTAAGGCAGATCCGGATCTGTCAACTACACAATTCTTTTTGTTGACTTCTTTGGGTTCGATCGCCGATCGAGTCAAAGGCCTCGACGCCGGTGCCGACGATTTTATCTCAAAGCCGATCGAACTCAACGAGTTACAGGCGAGAGTACGCGCGGGATTGAGGCTGCACCAACTCAGCCGAGATTTAAAAATTGCCAAGCAAAGTCTGGAAGCAGAGTTAGCAGAGGCGGCCGAGTACGTGCAATCACTGCTGCCAGATCCGATGACGGAACCTTTTAGCATCGAGGCAAAATTCATTCCCTCGCGGCAGTTGGGGGGAGATTGCTTCGACTACAACTGGCTAGATGCCGATTATTTGGCGATTTACTTGCTCGACGTAGCCGGTCACGGTTTGCGGGCGGCGCTGCCTTCCGTGGCCGTGCTGAATTTGCTGCGATCGCGCACGCTCCCCAACATAGACTACTACAAACCCAGCGACGTTTTGCGCGCCCTGAACACCACCTTCCAGATGAGCTACCAAAATGACAAGTATTTCACCATTTGGTATGGCGTTTACAACCGCATTTCTCGCCAGCTAGTTTATGCCAGCGCTGGTCATCCCCCGGCCGTCTTGATTTCCCAGTCGCCTGCGAGCACCGCTAAAATCCAGCGATTAAAAACCCCCGGAATGCCGGTTGGGATGTTCCCCGACGCCCCCTATGTCGATAATTGCTGCGATGTGGAGGATTTGAGCACTCTCTACATCTTTAGCGACGGGGTATACGAGATCCACCAACCTGACGGCAATATCTGGGGGCTTGACCCTTTCGTAGATTTGTTAGCAGCTTACAACGGTGCAAGTGCCGACCAGTTAGAGCTGGTTTTGAACTACATTCAAAAGTTGAACGCTAAAGCAGTTTTTGATGATGATTGGTCTTTACTCAAGGTAAACTTTGGCTAGCTGACTTCTTGCATTGCATCTGCGACAAAATACCAAGAAGGCAGCAACCCAAAGATTTAGTTAGTTGAGAGAATTTTGCTATTAAAAGCATCGCGGGTCTGAAATATCTCGAAAACTCGATCCATGCTGGTGAGTTCAAATAAGATGCGGATTTGCTCGTTGATAGAACAGACAACTAATTGACTCCCAGCGGCCCGGACTGTTTTAAGCGCCAAGACTAAAGCGCCTAAACCAGAACTATCCATAAATGTCACATCAGTGAAGTCTATCAATACCACATCGGCTCCCGCTTCCACTAGGTCGCTAATCTCTTGGCGGAATTGACTTGCCTTGGTGCCGTCTAAAATGCCAGAGGGCTGAATAATTTTAACTACAGGACTCATATTTTGCGGTGGGAATGTCAGAATTTCTAGCCAGACTAGGCTAGTATAGCTGCGAGATGGACTCCGATCCAAATAAGAGAAGGGGAAAGTGCCAGAGCCTGAGAGCGGGAGAATAGTTTAGAGTGCAAAAGATGGTGCTCGTCGCGGATCGTAACGCCGATCGCAGTCGCAGCGCTTCGCCGGCAGTGAATTTTGAGATAGGGACAATCTTTGTTCTGCCGAATGCCTTCTGATATTAATCAAATTCGGCTAACTTTGGCGCGGTAGAGCAGTTTGTCGCCTTGTCTGTAGCCTGTGTAGCGGACTTTGACGGGTTCTCCGGGATCGGCTGTTCCTTCCATGAGCTGGTGCTGTTGGGGGTTGTAGGGAATCTGGGCTCCGACTGGGGCGATCGACTCCACTCCCCAATGCTCCAATAACTGCTCAACTGGCCGCAGCAAGGGCAGTAGTTTCTGAGCCCGCAAGTTGTGATTTTCCTGAGCTTTGCTCGCTGCAGTCGGCCACTGCAACATCCAAGATTCTAAAATTTGCACGCTAGATAGCTGGAATTCCTGCATCAAGGATTCTCGCTGCTGTTCGATCGAAGCTTGCAAGCGCTGATATTCTTGTTCTACGGCTGTCGGTGGTGCCTTTTCTAACTCTACATAGTTTGGCGCCAAGGTTGCGAGCAGTTCGGTTAAGGAAATTTGCAAAGCTTGACTGATTTTGAGCAGGATGTCGGCTCGGGTTTGCAAAGCTAAGCCGCGACGCAGGCGACTTAGCTGGATCTCGGAAACTCCTGCTTTTTGGCTGAGTTCTCGATCGCTCGAAAGCCCCGCCTGTTCGATCAGGCGTTGCAGTTGAGGAGCATAATCTGGAATATTGGCAGTCACGAAAAACTCATCCAAATTAATAAATGGACATATTCTCGATCGTAAACTGTCACGAGCCTTAAGGAAATACATCTGTGGGGCGGGTTCCTGCGCCCACCCCACAACTTTTTTTGTGGCTATTTGACGGCAACTTTTTCGCCGGCGACTGTTGCAGTTGTCGCAGAACCTTGCAAATGCGCTTCTAGGAACCACAAACGCTTGTCAATTGTCCGCGAAATTTCGGTGTACAGATCCGCTGTATCGGCGTCGCCGAGTTCCGCTGCTTTGTCGATGGCGACTCGCAGGTGTTGGGCGTAGGGTGCATAGCGATCGGCTAAAGCCGTCACGTATTCTTTCCCGTCTACAATGTCGAAAGGAAATTCTGGCAGGATCGAATCTGCGGCGGCTGTGCGGGCTGTTCCTACTGCCAAACCGCCCAAAGCTGTGACCCGTTCGGCAACCAAATCAACGTATTCTTCGAGTTCTGTTGCCATTTCGTCAAACAGCAAGTGCAACTGGTAGAAGTCCATGCCTTTAACATTCCAGTGAGCTTGCTTGACTTGGGTTTTTAAGTCCAGAGTCGTTGCCAGCGTGGCGTTGAGCAGCCCGACTACTTGAGAGCGGGTGGCGACGGACATATCGATGCGGGTGGGGTAAAGATGTTGTTTGTGGTTGTTGGTAGTCATAGGTTTTTAACTTGTTAGTAGTGATTGTCGATCGAATATCTTAGAAAGGTTTGGGCGATCGAATATTTGCCTGTCGTGAATTTCTGTTGAGAGGCTCAGGCTAGGTGCATCTGCAACACCGCACGGGGAGCTCGGCGTATTTTACAGCGGATAGTTTCTAAACCGAGACGCTGGCAAGCTTCGTACCGGTGGCAGCCGGAAAATCCGTAATACTGTCCATCTACTTCTAGCACATCGATGGGTTCGTTTAAACCTACCTCGCGGATGGATTCCATGAGGGCGGCGACTTTGGTTTGGTCGTTGACTCGCGGCAGGGGGCGGCGAATCTGGTTGAGAGGAATTTCTTCTATCCTCATGGGGACTCTCTTTTTTGCTTATAGTTAAATCATACTCGTAATGACTTCGACTTGGCAAGAAAAATGAGAGCTTACGCAAAAACCTGCTTTCGAGATGATTACTCGGTAAGATGGAGACGAACAAAGCAACTTGCAGGCAACCCCTGATGAACTCAACGACTGGCTGGTTAACCCGCATTACCCCAGCCCCCGGTCAGTGTGGTGGTCGTCCCTGCATTCGAGGAATGCCAATTCGAGTCACCCACATCTTAGAAATGCTTGCTGAGAACGTCAGCGTTACTGAGATTTTAGAAGATTTCCCTGACTTGGAGCTTGCAGATATTCAAGCTTGCTTACTGTTTGCTGCACGACGTACCGAGTTCCCAAGACTGACGGCATGAAGATGGGGTCTACACTTTTCAATTTTCTAGCTTTCAAACTATATTTTTCCTTGTCAATTGTCCATTTACTAAAAAGCATTCTCATCTTCACTGAGATGACGGGCAACTACACTGTATGGATAATCATTTTGCTCAACATCTACCCCAATAACCACAACTCGGCTGACAGGAGAAATGCTCATAGCTTCATCCAGAGCATTTTCCATTGTTCGATTTCTTTTTTCTCTATCAATACGCTTATAGGCGAAGCCAACGACTGCTCCGCGCTCTGGAACTATTTCATTAGTCAAGATACAAGTATTATTGTGATCGGGTAGTTGCCAAAACTTATGGACAATTTTTTTAATTCGTTTGAACCCTTCTTCAAACTTTGTTTGATCGTCATGAGTAAAATTGAGAAGTACACAACCAACTTCAGTCCAACGCTCAGACTGCCGTGATTCAATATGCTGGATAATGCTTCTCCACCAACGTGTTAATTTACGCTGCGGTTTAGGAGTTTCACTTTTAGGTAATTCCTTCATAAAAAATGGATCAAAAATGTTGGACATACCTAGTAAGGAAAGACGCTGTTGAGTAAACTCAGCATTCCCAATGTTAAACCCTGTATCAAGATAGAACGCAAGCAAATCAATCTCATCGCCATTATAATCAGCATTTTTCTCAAATTCTGCTCGCCGCACTAAGTAGTGTAGTTTCTCACAACTTCCCTCCAAAATTTCAAAGATAATTTCGAGATCAGCAAGAGACATAGTTGGAGACATTTCAATATCAGATCCAATTAAACCCGCTTGTTTCAAATCGGTGGCTCGACAAAAAAGAGTACCCAATGACTCTAAAGTGATACTCAAGCGAACCACCTCACGTACTTTTGAACAGTCAACTTCATTTAATTCGCCTTTGCGATTATTCAACTGATGCAAACCGGGATTTTTTATTAGGTAATCAGAAAATCTTTTGGATTGAAGGGATGGTTCTACCATTAATTTTTTGACAATCTTCTTTAGGCTCTCAAAGGCCCCACGCTTTGTCGCTTCAGTCACTCTACCTGATTTAGCCTCCACAACTAGCAAATAAGAGTCGAGTAAAACCAGAAGGTCAGTTTCAAAAGTCTTCTTGGTTGTAGCATCGAACCATTCGCTACCTTGATAAAGCTTGGCAGATGGGAAAGCTTTTTGGAAAAGCTGATAAATCTCTTGCTCCAAAAATTTTCCTCTACGCTCTTCATATTTTTTATAAATTTCAGCATGAGGTTTAATAATAGCTTCCATAATATCTATGAAATAATTTAAGAAGAGTGTTATAACTGGGCAGAAATAAGTTCCCACCTCAAGCTTGATGAGAGGTTTCTGCCAAACAGGATTGCCAAGAAATAAATGTTCTGGATTCCAGTCTGATAAATCTCCGAAAGATAGCGACCAGGCATCCAGCACATTTTTTAATGCTTCTGGATTAACAGCTTTTGGGTAAGCATCTACAAACGTATCGAGTGTTAATGTGTAAATATGTTTTAGTCGTAGATCACTTTGACTGAAAATAATAGCTTTTAAGCCGTCAAGAGTTAAATCTTTCTCCTGAACAAAGGCTGAGAGGTCTTCTGGAGATGAAGTAAGATCGGGAAAAGCTTGATAATATTCTTTGATAGTTGTTTCGATGTTTTTGGCTCGGAGCGCAGGCATAACCAAATTCCGATGCTGATTAATTCTGTACTCAACAACATCGAGTATTTGGAACCACATTTCAACTAAACAACCAACTCGAACTCCAATTCTTTGCTCAATCGTATCATCCAGGCTTGAGAATAAATCCGAAACAATCCGCTTAACTTGTTGTGGATATCCCCAGTTACGTACAGCTTGAGTATCTGCCCTGATCCTTTCTACTGTGATAAGCTTCTGATGCTGCTCTATGGTTGTCGATGGATCTGCTAGGGATAAAGGCTTCATTTGAAATCCACGTGTGACATCCTGAACCAGTTGGCGAAACTCAACAAAGTCTTGTGGTTGAGCTGATCTGAAATCAAATGAATCTTGTGAATGCTGAAGAAGAAGACCTTGTAGAAATTCTACATGATGTTGAAGGATTGGATTTTTTTCAGTCCATTCACGATTTATACCGGGTGAAGTAGTTAAATCGTAGTAGGCAAAAAACGATAGTAAAGAACAAGGCTCAACCTGAAAAATTTGTTTTTGCAATGTTTCAAAAGAGACCTCAAATTGTTGACCGAAGTTTTCACCTAATTTCTTAATAAATTCAACTCTTTCGTCTTCAGTCATTCCCTCCAACGGTGATGACATCTTGTGATAAGTGAATCCAGTAAATTCTTTTTCGACGCGACGAGTACCAAAACCTCTAGACTGGTTTTTATTATTTGGTGGGGCAGAAGTTTTCTCTTTCTTCCGTTTCTTCTTGGTCACTGTAAAACTCACCTAAACCATGATACTTAGTTCTCCCTCCCAATGATAGCGAAACTTTATTAAAATACTCAACTCGGAGAGATAACTTTGATATACCGCCCGATCTAACCTAAGCAGTCGAACTATTATTAGGCTGAAACTTTCCACTGGGACAGAATAATGTCAACTCAATCCCGCAATAATATTCACGCTCATAGCCAGAATAGCGGTGTTAAAAAAGAACGACAGCACGCTGTGAAAAAGCACGAGATACCTGGTCGAACGAGAAGTTATCTGCACGTCTGCAACTTGGCAAGTCATGCCAATACCAAAGGAGAAATATAAAAAATCTTTGTAATCTGGTTCCTCGTCGCCCGGAAAATCCAAACCCCCCGCCTGTAAGTAACTGCCATGCTGCTTGCTGCGGTTTTTGTAGTAGCTGCGCGCATAGTGCATCGTGAAGATAGTGTGTACCTGCATCCAAGACCCAACAATTGTGAGGACAGAAAGCCCCAAGTGCAGAAATAGCAAATTCGGTGACAGGCCTTTGGTATCGCGCAGCAGGAAGAAAATGGCTAACAAACTAGCAAAAGCGGCTGCCACGATCGTACTTAAGATTGTTAAGCGGCCAGCATCCAACTGCTGAGCGTGGTGGCGCATCATTTCGGGAGTGCCTTGCAGCATCAGTATCCAAGTCAAAATCAGAAAACTGACCGCGCCCGCGTTCCAAATGCACAACGTCCGAGTCAGGGGGAGATAATCAGGCGACAGCAACACAGCAACTGCCATAGCAAACAGAACAGACAAAAACAGGCGGTGCCGGACGCTCCAGACCCAGTGCATTTTAGGTTGGGAAACATTTTTCACAGTAATCTAGTGTAATTTACGCACAGTCAGGGTTAGAAAATCTCAACTACTGCCATCTTCGCAGGAACTCCCAAAAAATAGGTATGAATTGGCAACACGCAGCACAGGCAGGATTTTTCATGCCTTTCGATAGATCGATCGACCTCAACCTTCTAGGTACAGTGGGAGAAAAGATAAATTGTGGCTTGAAATTATGGCATCCTCCCAACCCCTCAAAGGCATTGAATTGATCGACTGCGCCAAAGCTAACGCCCAACAAGGAATCGCTACAGCCGCGAAGCTTTGCGGCTACGGAGACGACCTCAACACCTTCGAGCGGGAACTGAAAAAGGCTTGCCAAGACATCGGCGTCGAAGTCAAGGAGTTAAGCGACTTGATTACGGCTCAGCAAATGATGAAACAAGGAATGGGTATTGAAGTCGCTCCAGATACTCCCTCAGAACTCTAGGCTCAATCTCCACCGCACCAGTTTTAGAGCTAACATTGCCCTGACACCAGTATTTTGAGTCTGCTAGCTGAGGCAGGCTAGAATGTTCTGCATGGGATCTTCCGACTCTGGGCAGGAGTCGCGTTTTCTCCCGCGAAGAGGGTGCTTTCTGGAGGGTGCTGAGATTGTTAGGAGGACTGTCGTGTCAGATCAGCAAGACCGAATTATGCGTTTGTTTATAGAGGAGGCTAAGGAGCACCTCGATACTCTAGAAAATGGTTTAGTGGATTTAAAGTCCACGATGAAAGACCCCGAAAGCGTCCAAGAGATGTTTCGAGCCGCCCATTCCGTGAAAGGAGGGGCGGCTATGCTTGGCTTAGATAGTATTAAAACAACCGCTCACCGCTTGGAAGATTGCTTTAAGGTGCTCAAGGACGGACCCGTCAAGCAGGTTGACCAAACGGCAGAATCCCTATTTTTAAAGGGAGTTGATACCCTTAAGGACTTGCTGGGGCGACTAGAGGGGCCTTTCGGCTTGAGGAATGAGGAGGGAGAAAAACTCGTGCAGCAGGTGATGCCTGTTTTTGCTCAGTTGGAAACTCACCTCAATAAATTGGCGTCGGGCAAAGTGCAGGCTGCTGGGTCTGGTACGCCCGCCGCTCCAACAGCGGGCGCTGTGCCGGCGAATTTTGCTGTTGAAGTGATGACTTTACTCAAAGAAATGTTGCAGGTGTTCAAGCAGAAAGAATCGGCTGCTAGTCGCTCTGAGTTGACGGCTGTGTGCGTTCGCCTCTATAAGTTGGGAGGTAAAATAGAGACTTGGCAAAATTTAGTAAAAACCGCTAGAGCAGCGATCGTTAATCCCAAAAACTCTTATAAAGTCTTAGCTCCCCTGATTATCAAAGAACTCAAGGAAGCTGGCGATTTAGTACAAGTGGGGAAAGTCAAGACGATCGTTCCGAGTAAAAATTTGCTACTTTTGGCAGCAAGCCCAAAACCAGCAGAGGCAAGCGCCCCAGCAGCCCCAGCCGCAGCGTCGAAGCAAGTAGCACTTCCAGCCGAACCGAAGGCGGTAGTCAAGCTTTTGCTCAAAACTTTCAACAAAAAGCAACTCTCGGAAATCGCCAAGTTACTGGTTAACGCCATCAAATCCTCGAAGTAGGAGGTGTTGCAGTAGAAGATAGAGTTAAAGCAATATTTGTGAGGCGGATAATTTTCTGGTGGGTGCTGACAGCCGCTCGTTGAGCAGCAACTCGAAAAAATTCACTCATTCAAAATTTTTGCCCTCTACCTTCTACTGTTGGGCAACCCTGCGTTAGAATTAGTGGATATGTAGGCGTGCAATATTGTACCAGAATTAAAAATCGAGCAGGCTTTATAAGGCGGTAGCTGTGAAACCAATTCGTTCATTAGAAGATGCTTTAAACCGCTGTCAGGCGATGGGAATGCGCTTGAGCCGCCAGCGTCGATTTATTCTAGAACTTTTGTGGGAGGCAAAAGAACACCTCTCCGCTCGCGAAATTTACGATCGCCTCAACCAAAAAGCGCATTCGATCGGTCATACTTCGGTTTATCAAAATCTAGAAGCTTTGTCGAGAGAAGGGATTATTGAGTGCATAGAACGCTCGGAGGGACGCTTGTACGGCAATGTGAGCGACTCTCACTCTCACGTTAATTGTATTGATACGGCTCAGATTCTGGACGTTCATGTGGAATTGCCGCTCGACTTAATCGAGCAAATCCAACAGCAAACTGGTGTCAGAATTGTAGACTACCGGATAGATTTCTACGGATATCGATCGGCAGAGTCCGCCACGCAGGCATCGAGTGTCAGCGATACGCCAAAGGCTTCGTAACGGACAAAGCCGCGGCTGGTGGAAGCAAAACCGATCTTTGTGCTGGGTCGGTCGGTCGTATAAAATGATTTAAGTATTTTGCTGGGTGCGATCGTTTTTTTTTGCCGTCGCCAGCCGGAATTCGGCACAATAGAAAAAAAAGAAAACAAAAAAATGAAACTCGATCGGCAAGTTTGGCGATCGGGAATAAAATTTACGATTAAACCGAAAAAATTAGTTCTAGCCGCTACACCTCAAAGTGTAGAGCAAATCCGGCTTTACTGCCCCCTTTATTTTTTAATCCGCTTGGAGTGAAGGATAGTTTGTGTGGGATTGGTTTCAAACGCTGAGTCTGATAAAGGGATTTCTGATCCGGATTTAATATTAGACCTTTGTTTAATCCCTCCCCTACTTCATCTACAGAGTGAAATCTAAAATCTAAAATCTAAAATCTAAAATTGATGGACGGACAGGGCTTTACACTGTTTTTTCTGCTAAACGGCCCCGGGATATGTCAATAACTGTGTGATAACTGGTATGATTTACGTGCTTCGAGAGCCTAAAATACTCGGAAGCAAGCAGTGGGGCTGGACACGAACCTCACTATAAAACGCCGTAGAGGGAAAGATGGCCAGTACCTTGAAGGAAGTTCTCGATCTCCTTAACAGGAGTCAGAAGCCGACATCATAATCTATAGATTTGATGTGGGAGTGTCGCATTCTAGTGCGCATTACAGGACAGGCTGAAGTAATGGCGAGACGACAATCTGACCAATTCCACACACCACCGCAATACAACCCATCCCCTAAACCGACGGCACAGTTCAGTGCAGAGGCGACAGGTGATGCGAGTTCCTCAGTAACGGCGCTGCCGACCGAGGAAAAAAGAACTTTTTGGCAGTGGCAGCTTATCTGGCTGAGTCTCCTGGTGGGATTTGGAGTAACCGGTGCCGCTGCATTTCTATGGTTGCTGACGATGCCGCCACCGCCGAATTGCCAGCAACTGTCGCCGCTGGCGGCGGACGGAGAGCGACTTTACTGCGCTCAGCAAGCTGCTAAGTCGGGCAAGCTAGAACAGCTAGAATCGGCAATGGCGCTGGTGCAGGCTTGGCCGAAAGAACATCCGCTATACTCGCAGGGTCAACATTTGATAGGGGAATGGTCCAAAGCCATTCTAGGATTTGCCAGGGCAAAAATAGAGAGGGGCGATTTGAAGGGTGCTCTGGAGATTGTGGCGAAAATTCCGAAAACCAGTCCGTCTTACCCAGAGGTACAGGAGGCGGTTACTGCTTGGGAAAAAAATTGGCAGGAGGGCCAAAAACTCTACGATACAGCCCTAGCAGCTTTGAAAAGTGAGGATTTAAGGAAAGCCTGGGATTATGCTCAAGCTCTATTTAAGCTGGAAAATATTTTCTGGAGTCAGAAGCGTTACAACGAGCTGATTCAGCAGATTTCTTTGGAAAGAAACGGCTGGCAGCGCTTGCAAGAGGCTAGAGATTTGGCGAAGGACGGAACTCCGCAAAAGTTCGCTGAGGCGATCGTCCTGGCTCGTAAAATAGACTCGCAGCTTTTTGCCCGCGCTAAAGCTGAGAAGGAAATTGAGGGCTGGAGTCGGACTTTGCTGGCAATGGCTACTAAGCGGTTGGGGGCGAAAGACCTGCCGGGGGCGATCGAGGCTGCTTCAGTGGTGCCGCAGGATTCGCCGCTGTTTGCGGAAGCTCAAGATTTGATGCAGTTGGGTAGGGCTCAGGCAGTGACATGGAACCAGTCGATATCAACTCCGCTGCCGCAACACATTTTTAGCTTGCTGGAAGGGCAGGGGGCTGCTAGCCAAATTGCTCCGGGTCGCCCTCTTTACAAGCAAGCTCAAGTTCAAATTGAAAATTTGCAGGTGCAGTTTCAAGATTTGCTGCGTCTGCAAGTGGCGAGCACGATCGCTAGTTTCGGTCAGATAGGAACGTTTGGACTCGCGATAGAGCAAGCGCAAACGATCGGAATTAAGCAGCCACGGCGGGTTCACGCTCAAACTTTGGTGGCTGCTTGGCGTCGGGAAATTCAGCGGATCGAAGACCAATCTTTTCTGACTCTGGCGAAGCAGTTGGCAGAACCGCAAACGGTTGAAGGACTCAAGGGCGGCATGGCTCAGCTACTGCTGATCGCTCAAAACCGCCCCCGCAGGATAGAGGCGCAAACTCTCTTGGCTCAGTGGACAAAACGCATAGAAGTTATTCAAGATCAGCCTTTTTTGGATGAAGCAATCGCCCTGGCAAAGCAAGGAAAACTTAGTGCTGCTATTGAAAAAGCTTCGGCAATTAAGAGCGGTAGAACTTTGTATGCGAAAGCTCAGGATAATGTCTATCAGTGGGTGAGCGAACTGCAAGTTGCTCAGGACAGACCGATTCTCGATCGAGCTGCGGAATTGGCATCTCAAGGCAGTCTAGGAGCGGCGATCGATACGGCTTCCCAAATCGGTTACGGTAGGGCGCTGTATTCAGAGGCGGCAGGTGCGATCGGGCGCTGGAGTGCTGAACTCAGAGCCAACAGTGCACCGCCGCCGGAACCCGCTCGCGATTACGCCCCGGCTCCGCAACAGGAGTACGCGCCGGCTCCGCAACAGAAGGAGTACGCGCCAGCTCCCCGACAAGAGGAATACGCGCCTCCTCCCGAGCAGGCTCCGGCTCCCGATCCTTACTATCCCCCCGCGAGCCAAGAGGCCCCGGCTCCCGAACCGGAACCTTACTATCCGCCCGCAAGGGAACCGGAACCTTACAATCCGCCCGCAAGGGAACCGGAACCGGAACCTTACTATCCGCCTGCGAGAGAGCCGGAACCTTACTATCCGCCCGCGAGAGAAGAGGCTCCGGCTCCGGCTCCGGAACCTGCTCCTCCGGCTCCGGCTCCGGAACCCGCGCCACCCTCGATTCCTGAATCGGCTGGGCCTCCTGATGCTAATTTGATCCCCGAATAATGGGGTTTTCGCGCGATCGAGCTCTAAAATCTCCAATCTAAAATCAAGTGAGTAATTTCCAAGTGCTGACGATCGATGGCGACCCCATTTTCCGGCTGGGGCTGCGAGTCGCTTGCGAGCAGTATCCAGACTTGCAAGTTGTCGCAGAGGTTTCAACGGAAACCGAGGCTTTGCGGGTTCTAGAAGCTCGCTCCATCAGCTCTGGAGCAGCCAAGAAGCCCGCAGATTTGGTAATTTTGGCTGTTGAGATCCTAAATTTGCGATCCGGTCAAATAGAGGCGCTGGCATTTTGTCGCGAACTCAAAAGTTTGTATCCCAATCTGCCCCTGTTGCTGCTAGGCTGGCCGCTGACAGCGGAGCTGTTGGCGGAGTTACAGACGACGGGCGCGAATGGCTATTGTCCTAAAGGTAGAGATATTTCTCTGACAATCGAAGCCATTCGCGCTGTGGCATCTGGTCGCACTTATTGGGCGATGGATGCGGCCGCTAACTCGGAAATAGAACTAAATGCCGCGGTGGTTCAAACAGTAGAAAACTCCGCAGCAATGGCAGATAAAAATGCAGATACTTCGACAATTAATACGCCAGTACACAAAAAAATGCTGGCTTATTTTTGTCATTCTGGACTACGGGAAATAGATGCAACTTTGGCAGTTGTCCAAGCTGATTTGCAAGATATCAGAGCCGCAGATCCGACAGATTTGCCCTCTATTTTAGATGGGGTTATACTCAGCGGACGCCGCCGAGAATTGCTGGCAGCTCGTTGGATTGTCAGTCAGTTATTATTTGAAGGAAAAGGGGAGAGGGAAGAAGGCAGAAGGCAGAGGGGGGAAGGCAGAGGGGAGAAAGAAAAAATTAGAGTAGAAAATTTGTTAAATAATTCTCAATCGCAATTAGCGAATTCCCAAGTTTCGGCTGCATCTTTGGTGGTTGCAACTAATTGGCAAGGTAGCTTGTTTGACTCGGTGGCAGCTAAATTACAGTTTGATTTAGTGAATTTGACTGGTTTGCCTTTGGAAATCGATATTTTGCGATCGCCCAAAAAGCGTGAATTGATGAGTTCTATCCTGCGGAAACTAAAGGATTTGCTGGAAGAATTGCGTTTTTCGCAAGTGCAGCAAACTCAATTGTTGCCAAAAATGCCTGCTATTTTACGGAATTTGTGGGAGGCGACAATCATAGATTTTTTTGGCAGATACTATACACTACAAACGAAAGAAAATCTGGTTTTTGATGACGGTCAAGCAAGCTTCAAACTCGAAGAAAGCCAAGAGGGAAGTGCTGCTTATTTCTTGGCAGGCAGCGGCATAGAAGTTGTGCCGATGCTGCTGGCAGATGCTGATGTAGTTGCAGCAGAAATCCTTGACAAAATACCGATGACAGTTGATTTTTTTGCACATTTGCTATTTGAAATTCCTCTAACAGTTGACAATATTTCTTGTGTTGCTGGCAGCCCGGCAGCGATGCAGCGAGCTGAAGCTTTGTTAGAAAATTTGGCAATTCAAGTTGCTAGCGGAGTGGTACAGCCTCTACTAAATAATTTGGCTAATATTGAAGAAATCAAGCAAATTTTTTACGATGGCAAGTTGATTTCGACGCGAGAAATTGAGAAATTTCGGAATGATTTGTCGTGGAGATATAGCTGGGATAGATATTTTGTGGAACCGAAAGCTATTTTTGAAAGCAGGTTTTGGCTGTTTGTTTTGGGCGATTCTGGAATTAAGATAATTTCTATTTATGCTCCTAGAAATCTAGAGTTAGCACAGCTTTCTGGGTGGCAGTTAGCCTTGACTTTGCTGCTGGAAACCAGGGATGCGATCGCACCTAGAGTTCGCGCGGTTATTTCGCTCTTGGGTACTGGC
Organism: Microcoleus sp. Pol12B4; assembly: GCF_036701385.1. Classification (NCBI taxonomy): domain Bacteria; kingdom Bacillati; phylum Cyanobacteriota; class Cyanophyceae; order Oscillatoriales; family Microcoleaceae; genus Microcoleus; species Microcoleus sp. Pol12B4. The sequence goes on from NZ_JAUBQR010000068.1 coordinate 18,029, forward strand.
GTTGTTTATGTTTTGACTCAGGTTATAGGGCGGGGAATTGGTTTGATAGGGCGGGGAATTATCCAGGGGATTGGCAATTCTTTGCAAGATAGCAAGTTTGGGAAAAATGGGTGAGAGTTCGGCAACGAGCAATAGAAACGATTACATAAATCTTTGCTCGAAGATTGAAACCACAGATTAATGGGTAGTAACGCAGATGTCTTTCAAGATATTTTACGAATGCCTGCAACATTTATAGTATACGAGATTTAAGAGATTTGATATAATTGGTGATTGGTGATTGGTGATTGGTGGTATTATAGAGAAAACTTAATGCTATAAGGTTGAAATTTTATGAGTATTATGATAGCGATAGATGCCGATCGCATAAACAGTTTAGATTTGTCTCCGGTGCGGAGTGTGATTGAAAAGTGGCTGGCCGAAGGAGCGATCGCCCAAAATGAACAACAGCTACAATTTGAAATTGAGTATCCGCGCGAAGAGTTAGATCCGCGAGAAATTTCGGAAATTCCCGAAGTGCGGCTGTGGTTTATTCGCTTGGATGCTTGTTATCCTTGGCTGCCATTTTTGCTGGATTGGAAAGCGGGAGAATTGGCGCGCTATGCGGCGATGTTGGTGCCGCACCAGTTCCACCGCACCCAAGGTATTCAGTACAATCCTGAAGCTTTGGAAATGTTTTTGATGAACAAAATTTTTGTGTTGACTGATTGGTTGAACCAGCAGGGAATCCCCAGTAAATCGAAGTTGATGGCGATGTCGCAGATGTTTGGTTATGATTTGGAAGATGCTTTTTTTGATGTGATTGTGCCGCACAAATAAGCGCTCGCACTCTAATTAACATACTCCTTATTAGCTAGGCTACTCTATACCTTAAGAGTTACCAAGGAAGGTATAAACCCGTTTACTTCCCTTGTGGGGCGGGCTTTTGGGTCCGCCTCCGGAGCTATAAGTTCCATTCACAACAGTTTATTAAGCTTAACAGCAACCGCAATCAGACTTTAAGATAATCCTTAAACCAGCACGCATCAAAAAATTTTTGCTGGACTTCAGAATTTTCTCAGAATTGATAGTTAGTTTAAATAGACAACGATCGCCCCATTCACTCGATCGAGGAAATTTACCATGAAAACAGATTACCTCATCGTCGGCAGTGGTTTATCAGCACTGGTTTTCGGAGCTTTGATGGCAAACTCCGGCAAAACCGTACACATCCTCGAAGCTCACGAGCATCCCGGAGGTTTTGGTCACACCTTTACGATGGCCAACAAATACACCTTTAATGCCCAATTCCACTACGTTTGGGACTGCGGCGAAGGACATACAGTCAATCGAGTTCTCAAAAAACTCGGTCTCGATCGAGATGTCACCTTTGAACGGTACGATCCGAATGGCTTCGACCACATGAGAATGCCGGGGTATGCGCTGGATATTCCCTCGGAACCAGAGGAACTGATCCGGCGATTGTCGGCGCTGTTTCCCGAAGCGGGCGAGAGAATTCGCCAATTCGTCAACGAAGTCGAGAAAACCGGCGAAGGGCTCAGAAAACTCGCTCCTCCCGTCAAACCAATTGAATTGCTCAAAAATTTCGGTGACGTATTCTGTGCCGTCCAACACCTCAACAGTACACTTCAGGACGTTTTCGACAAGTTCCAACTCCCGCAAGCCGCCCAAACCCTATTAGCCCTGCAATGGCCGGACTTTTTGCTGCCACCAAATCAGCTTTCTTTCTATGCTTGGATTGCCTTGTTTAGAGGCTATCAAGAAGGTGCATTTTACCCGACGCAGCATTTTGAAGATGTCATCAATTCTTTAGTTAAAGTCATTGAATCCAACGGGGGGAAGGTGCTGCTAAACCATGAAGTCACTAATTTTAGGGTGACAAACAGAACAGTAACTGGAGTTGAAGCGATGGATTTGACCACCCATCAAACCCATGAATTCACGGGCGACACGGTGATTTGCAACCTTGACCCGAAAAGAGCGGCCAAGATGATTGGAGAGGAACTGTTCTCTAAAAAAGTGCGGCGGAAACTCAACTATGAGTATTCTGCATCTAACTACATGGTGTACTGCGTTGTCAAAGATATCGATCTCCGAGACTATGGATTTGGCAAGTGGAATACGTTTCATTCTGAGCACTTAGATCTAAATGAAGCTTTTGCTCAAATGTACGAGCAAAATGATTTTTCTCGTCCGAGCTTTGCAATTACAACGCCAACTTTACTGACGGAAGCGCGGCGGGATTGTCCAGAAGATTGTCAAATTGTCGAATTTCTGACTGTTGCTAATTACAGCTATTTTAAACAGCTTTGGGAGAGCGATCGCAAAGCTTACAGACAGAAGAAACAAGAGATTCTGGACTCGATTTTAGATGTGGTTGAAAAACACTATGTTCCAAATTTCCGCAAACACATGGTCTTTCATATTACCGGAAGTCCGACGACTAACGAGCGCTTCTGTTGGTGTCCTAACGGTAATTCCTACGGTTCCAGCCTGACGCCGCGCAACATGGGAGTCGATCGGCTAAATCATGAAACATCCCTCAACAATTTCTATTTCTGCAACGCCTCCTCGGGCTATCCAGGCTTTGCACCGACATTTTGGACAGGGGCGCTGCTTTATCAACGTTTATCCGGCGATGCGATTTTAGGCTAGGAGGAATTGGTTACTCGGCGATTGAAATCGCTACTACAGAAACGAAGTCTGCCTCCGCAGACTAAAAAATAAAAAGGGCATCACATCCAACCTGGCAACGAGAGAAAGCTAGAAAAAGGTTCTTGTCCCCCCCCTTATTAAGGGGGGTTAGGGGGGATCGGATCGTTTCTCCAACACCTCTTAAGCATTCGATGATTAATGTTCCATTCTATCAAGTAGGAGTGAACTATGAGAATTGCAATTGTTGGGGGCGGAGCGAGCGGTATGGCAGCAGCCTACTGGCTCGATAAACAGGGGCATCACGTCACTGTTTTGGAAAGTCAGCCGATTTTAGGCGGACACATTCGGACTCTAAATAAAAATGTTGCCCCAAATCAATCGGAATGCAACGAAATATTAGAAAATGGGGTGCTGGAATTTCCCACTGTGTTTTACAACTTCGTTGGTTTGATGCAGGAACTCGGCGTTGAATTAGAACCCGTGCAGATTGGTTCAGCGCTGTTTTTTAAAGATGGCACCCACTTTTTGTCTGCGGTATCTATCCAAAAGAATTTCACCGGAATCCAACGCCTGATCGAGTATTTACGGCTTGATAGTCTCTACGCTCGTTCGGCGGGATTTATTTTAAAGATGCGGTTTGCTAAACAGCATGATTTCTACGACGTGTCGCTTTCTGAGTCTTTGAAAAGCTCGTGCGTCCGCAATTATTGGCTGAAGTTGCTGACAATGTACAGCTACTCGATACCGTTTGAATTGCTAGACAATTTCCCGGCAGAATTAGCGATGCCTGTTTTGCGCGAATATGCCTCGGTCAACTGGGTGAGGATTAAAGGCGGGGTGTATTCTTACATTGAAAAGATTTTGGAGCGATTTAAGGGCGATATACGGCTAAATGTGGAGATTGCCAATATTTTTAGAAGTGCGGATGCTGTCAAAATTGTGCTTTCTGATGGGGAAATCCAGGAATTTGATAAGGTGGTTTTTGCGATGCCACCAGATCAAGTTATGAGGCTATTGTCTGATCCGACTGATGCGGAAACGAAGCGGTTTTCGGCGTGGAAACCCAATTATGCAACCACTGTACTGCATTCGGATACATCAATGTACGATCGCTACGGTATCCGCAAGTTATCAGAATTTGATTTTTTCGAGACTGACAAAGGGTGGGGCTATAATGCGAGCTTGAATCAGCTTTGCGGCATCTCCTCGCCACGAGAGTACAGTTTAGCTTTTCAACTGGAGGAGTCGATCGCCAAAAAGCAGATTATTCACATTCAGAAACATCACACGCCGCTGTACACTGTCGAGTCTTTTCGATATCGAGATGAAGTTATCGAGACTAATGGCGAGAACAACACTTATCATGCGGGAGCTTATTTGGGGGATGGTTTGCACGAAGGAGCCATTACCTCTGCTTTGCGAGTCGCGAAATTAATCGGGTGAGTTCAATTGTGATGCTACAAACTCTCGCAAATATCAGTAAATTTCTTTCCGGTGCAACACTCTCACAAAAGTAATGATGTCTGCATCAAAAATTAAACCAATGCGAGAGTCGTCCACTCGGATGTGAGATTAATTTTTGGCGTTGCCTAAGCTGCGACACCACGTGCGGCAGTTAAGTAGACATCATTGCTCAAAGATGGGGGCATTGTTGATCCGGCTAACTGAGTACCCTCAAAGTTGGTTCCCGTGAATGTTGCCCCGCTCAAGTCGGCTTCACTCAAGTCTGCATAGCACAGCCTAGCCCAATCGAGGTTTGCCTGCACCAAACAAACTCCCACCAGATTTGCCCTGGTTAAATCTGCTCCCACCAACTGGACGCCCCGCAACTGAGCCCCGCTGAGATTGGCGGCTAACAAGTTCGAGCCTTCCAAATTTACCCCGTTCAGTTTGGCTTCGCTCAGGTTGACGCCATTGAGATCCGTCCTGCTCAGGTCGATGCCATTGATGTAAGCTTTGCTGAGATAGATGCCTGTTAGTTGAGCGCCAAACAGCTTTGCACCGCTGAGTTTTGCCCCTCCGCAGTTAGCCCAGTTGAGGTTGGCTCCGGTCAGGTTAGCGCCCCGCAGATTGATGAACTGCAGGTCGGCTGTACATAAATTGGCGTTCCAGAGGATGGCACTCCGCAGGTTGCTACCGATGAGTTGGGCGCCACTCAACTTTGCCCTGGGGAGTTTTGCTTTGACGAGGAAAGCTCCGCTGAGATTGGCTTTGGTAAGCTCTGCATCCGCTAGTCTGGCTTGGCCCATTTTCGCAAAACTCAGATTTGCCCTGTAAAGGTTTGCGTCGTTTAGTTCTGCTTTGGTCAGATGCGCCCGACTCAGGTTAGCTCCCGACAGGTTAGCCCTCGAAAGGTTTACCCCTACCAACATAGCTCCGCTGAGGTTTGCTCCGCTTAGGTTTACGTCAGCAAAGTCTCTGTTTCCATTTTCGTACTCTTTGAGCAGCTCGGTTACTTCCATACGGGTCACATTCCTAATAGCGGAAATTTATCTAGAAATAAACACTCTTTATAAGTATTTTAGCTCTAACCGAGCGGATGCGATCGCACTTTCAAGAAAGCTGACAATTAACTTTATATTTATACATATACTTTGTGCTTTTTCCAGAGTCCCGACCGTTTTGAGATCATAGTCTGAAACCCTTGATTTATCGTGGGTCTCTAGTGTGTTTTGGCAAGCGTTGCGATCGTACTGAGATCTGTGAAACAGTTATTCTCAATAGGTAAGCCATCCAACACTGTCCGAATTATTAATCGATAGTAAAATAATATTCTTGTTGTCCACTGTGACTAACAGCTTTTTTAAACGGAGACTGCAAATTTGTTAGTTGTGTTTGCTTCAGGTGTCGCGAAGGCTGGCATGGTCATATCTCCATATTTTGATCTCCTGTCATTTTTCAGGAAAATTAGATGTAAAACAACAGCTTAATCAGCGAGAAATTTTCTCGGTTGTCTCGCAGGAGTTATACGATCGTGCTTTTCAATATTTCCTTGAGTCTATCGGCGTGAAAAGTAATTTCAGACATTTTACTTATGAGGAATTTATCGATATGCCTAACGGTAGAGGGTATTCGTTCAAAACTTAGCGGATAATATATTGCAGATTGTACAAAACTAACAGCGAGTGTTATCTGTAGAGTATCACCGCCTCTACTGGCAGTTAGGCAAATGTGTGAATCTATGTTATGCTAAGTCAAAATTGAGGAAAGACCATGTCAAAAGAAAGAAAAAGCAACAAAGAAGTCAAAAAGCCAAAGAAACAACCTGATGGTGTTGCTAAGCCGAAGGATGACAAAAAAAATTATGGTAGCACCGACGGCCGCAAGTAGAGATAGCTGCTTCTCTTGGAATTGCCATTAATTTTGTTTAAGTTTTATTAGTATCAATTCTGAATAAATTACAATATCCTATTGTGGGATAATCCGAAAAACAGGTTTATTATACCTAGGGTATATGCAGTCCTCAACCCAAAGTATAATGAAATCTGTTTTTAGTCATGAATATGAAACATTCTGTCGCCGCTCGAATTTAAAACCGTATATTTAGGCTTTCTTGAAAAAAATATAGTTCGATCGCCCAATCCCATCAAATCTATCACAGCGATATCTCAGTAACTGCAATATTACCCTCAAAACACACGTCAACGTCAGTCCCCGCCGCCCGATCGCGCGATCCATATTCTCCGGCATAATAAAAGTATTCTCCCTCCATCCGGTACACCACTGGCAGCGGCTGCGTCGAAGGCTGGCAAAACACAATTTCCGGTTCCGCACTTCCCGGCGCTAAATGTGGCAAATTCACATTCCAGAAACACCCAGACTTTGGTTCCCGGTTCAGCAAATCCGCCAACACCCGCGATGTCCAACGAGTAGCGACATCCCAGTCTATTTCGAGCGGCCTTTTAATCCGGTGGGAAATTGCGATTCCCGGAATACCGTGCATGGCTGCTTCCCGCACAGCCGCAACCGTACCCGAAATATACACGTCAACCCCCAAATTGCCACCCGCGTTAATACCCGAAAGCACCAAATCCGGCTTCGCACAAACGTGATGAAGAGCGATGCGGACACAATCGGCCGGTGTTCCCCCTACAGCATACTCAAATTCCGATCGCCGATCGACATGAATCGGACTGTGAGCCGTCACTTGATGCCCGCAACCCGACAATTGCCCCTGCGGAGCCACCATAATTGTTTTGCCGCTTACTGCTTGCAAAAGTGCTTGAATGCCGGGAGCATCGATGCCGTCGTCGTTGGTTAAAATTATCGTCATTAAGAATGTGTCGGTTTTATAGAACCGATTTGAGAGCGCAGATGCTGGCAACCTTCTGCTAGCTTTAGCCCAAATTGGTTGTTGGTTAGTGGCGATCGTCAGTATGAGCATTGCCACACATTTATATCATGGCATTAATTGAACAGTTGCCCCAGAAATGTGGCGCGCCACATTTTAGCCGAGTCGCACCTTGATATGACAGCTAAAGCGACTTGTTACGCTTGCCCCAGTGCAGCATTTATGACATCAGTGTCGATGCAAACATCTAATCACATAATTTTTTCCTCGGCTCTCCCCGATGCTTGGCATTAAAAGTAGCAGATGATACTAAGTATCTGAGACTGAACGTTGAAACTCTCGATCGTGCTAAATTATTAGCTTGCGTTATCACCATAAGTACGAGAGAGCCGATAATAATTTAATGTCGATTCCTATTGGGCTTTGACGCAGGGGATGGGATAATAGATATGAAATCTTTATCAAAGATAGTATCTAAGTTACAGTCCTCATTTCCCATTCGTAAATCAAATACTTATCTACACTGTTACCATTATTACATTTTAACTCAGGAGAGCCACATGAACGAATCCACTCAAAGCAATACTAAAGCAGGCTGTGCCTTTCCACAGTCGATTATGACCGCAAGTCAGGATGAACTGGATGACATCGATTTAGAATAGTTAATGAAAAGGGTAAGGTAAAAAAAATGATCGTTCTTTCAGGATACGAAATTATAGAAAATATTTACGAAGGAGTCAGAACCGTTGTTTATCGAGGGATAAGAAATCGCGATCGACAGCTTGTTATCGTTAAAATAATAAAAAATCAATATCCTAGCCTTGAACAAATCACCAATTTAAGGCAAGAATTTATAATTACTCAAAATTTAGAGTGTGAAGGAATTGTCAAAACTTACAACTTAGAAAATTATCAGAATAGTTTAGCGCTAATATTAGAAGATTTTGGGGGTCTATCCCTTTATCATTTTATGGCAGCCAATAACCTGTCAATAACTGAGTTGCTGAAGGTAGCGCTCGATCTATCCGAAACTTTGATCTATCTCCATCAAGTACCGATAATTCACAAAGACATTAAGCCCTCAAATATCATTATCAATCCAGCGACCGGAAAAGTAAAACTGACTGACTTTAGTATTTCATCGCGCTTAGAATTGAAAAACCAAAGCATTAGCAATCCCAACTTGCTAGAAGGGACTCTCGCTTATATGTCACCCGAACAAACGGGGAGGATGAATCGAGCAATTGACTACCGCACCGATTTGTATTCTTTAGGAGTGACTTTCTATGAAATACTGACCAACCAGTTGCCATTTACTACCACCGATCCGATGGAGTTGGTTTACTGTCATATTGCCAAACAACCAGTCCCACCTAAAGAGGTAGCAGAAATTCCTCAAGCGGTTTCAGATATTGTGATGAAACTGTTAGCAAAAAATGCGGAAGACCGATATCAAAGTGCGGCGGGATTAAAATTTGACCTGGAAACTTGTTTGCAGCAATTGCAGACAACTGGAAAGATTGAAAGTTTTCCCATCGGTCAACGCGATCGCGGCAACCAATTACTCATTCCCCAGAAGCTTTATGGTAGAGAAACCGAAGTCCAAATTCTTCTAGATGCCTTTGGACGAGTCAGCCTCGGTGCCACCGAGATGATGTTAGTTTCCGGTTATTCCGGGATTGGTAAAACTTCAATCGTCAATGAAGTTCATAAACCAATTGTAGCAGCAAGGGGATATTTTATTGCGGGTAAATTTGACCAGTTTAAGCGCAATATTCCCTATGCGGCGTTAATCCAAGCATTTCAAGAATTAGTTCGTCAGCTATTAACTGAAAGTTCCGAACATATTGCTATTTGGAAAGAAAATTTATTAAAAGCGCTAGGTAATAACGGTCAAGTTATTATTGATGTTATCCCCGAAGTAGAACTAATTATCGGTAAACAGCCTGAAGTTACTCAACTGGGTTCATCGGAATCCCAAAACAGATTTAATCGGGTATTTCAACAATTTATTCGCGTTTTTTGTCAACCCGAACACCCGCTAGTGATATTCCTAGACGATTTACAGTGGGCAGATTCGGCATCTTTAAAGTTAATCCAACTTTTAGTCACTGACCCAGACAACAAATATTTGTTAACGATTGGAGCTTATCGAGATAACGAAGTCAGTCCCGTTCATCCTTTAATTCAGACAATAGAAAAAATTCAAGAAACTGAAACGGTGGTGAATAATATCACCATTCAGGCGCTGGCCTTGGATAGCGTCAACCAATTAATCTCCGACACTCTCGATGCCAGCATAAATTCAGACAAAATAGAAGTTTTTTCTGAATTACTTTTTAATAAAACCCAAGGAAATCCATTTTTCTTAACGCAGCTACTCAAAACCCTGTACTCGGAAAATCTGCTGGTTTATCAAGTAGATACCGACCGCTGGGAGTGGGATATTCAAGAAATACAGGCGATTGGCATCGCAGATTTCAATATCGTTGAACTGGTTGCTCGCAATATTTGCAAACTCCCAGAAACAACCCAGAAATCATTAAAATTAGCGGCTTGTATCGGCAACCAATTTAACTTAGAAGTTTTATCAATTGTCAATCAAGAATCAAACTTAGCGACGGCTGCTCATTTGTGGGAAGCGTTGCAAGCTGGTTTGATTCTGCCGCTGTCTGAAAATTACAAAATTCCTCTAGTCTTTGCCCAGGAAGAGTTGGCATCTGTACGGAATATCAAAGTTGAATACAAATTTTTGCACGATCGCGTGCAACAAGCAGCCTATTCTTTGATTCCAGAGTTAGACAAAAAAGCCACTCACCTGAAAATTGGTCAGCTACTGCTGAATAATACAACAGAGCAAGAGCGAAAAGATAATATTTTTGCTCTGGTTAACCAACTGAATTTTGGCACAGACTTGCTAACTAATCAGTCAGAAAAAGATGAGTTGGCTGAATTAAACCTGATTGCTGGACAGAAAGCGAAGGCAGCTACTGCATATGAAGCCGCTGTTAATTATTTGAATGTAGGTATAGCAATCCTGAGCCAAGATAGCTGGGAAAGTAGATACGATCTGACATTTAATTTTTATCGGGAAGCGGCGGAAGCCGAATATCTCAATGCCAACTTAGAACGAGCGGAATTTTTGTGCGATCGCGTGTTTCAAAAAGCCAAAACAATCCTCGAACAAGTCAACTTATACGAACTGAAAATTAGAATTTACCTCGCTAAAAATCAAAATAATGATGGCTTAGATGCCGGACTGCAAGTTCTAAAGATGCTAGGAGTGACCCTATATGAATCACCCCCGCAAGAACTCAATATTGAGGAGTTAGCAAACCTGCCTGAAATGAGCGAGCCCTACAAGCAGGCGGCTATGCAGCTTTTAGTTCTTATATTCCCACCTGCTTGCTTTGCAGAAAGCCCGCTATCGCTACCTATTATATATACTATGGTGGAACTTTCTCGTCAGTACGGGAATTCGCCGCAATCTACTTACGCCTATTCTGTTTACGGTATATTCGTATCTTGGCTATTCTCAGATATAAATTTATCCTATCAACTGGGGCAACTGGCTTTGCAGCTATTAGATAAGTTAGATGCTAGAGAGTTTCGTTCTAAAGTTTTAGTTAATGTTTCCATCGGTATTGTCCACCTCAAAAAGCATACTAGGGAAACGATAGAACCCCTTCGTCAAGCAATTAATAGCGGCTTAGAATTTGGAGATATAGAATATACTTGTCATGGTGCTGATTACTATTCTCGCATTTATTTTTCAATGCAGAGCATCTAGACTACGTGCAAAAACAGCAAAAACTATATATTGACTTGGCAGAAAGATTGTCCCAAGAACACCAGTTATATTTACTCAAAATTCTCGGTCAATTAGTAGAAAATTTAAGGGGGATGACCGATAATAAACTGATCTTGATGGGCAGCATATTAAATGAGGAAAAAGCTATCTCTTACAGCGTTTTCCGCTGTTATGAGGTACAATAGCAACAGTTAGCAAACCAATTTCTTAAATGCTGAGGATTTATTAA
>NZ_JAUBQR010000069.1:0-28837 GCF_036701385.1 Microcoleus sp. Pol12B4
TGTTTTAATGGTATCAGAATTAAGTATTTCTGAGTCAGTCATTGCCAGTTGCTCCTATTTAATAACCGTTTAGTCGAACGAGGAATTTCAAAAGTAATTTATTGGTCAATTTTCCCGATCGCCCCTTCCTCTAGAAAATTCCTCAAGCGCATCCAAATGTGAAGCAAACAAAATGCAGCGTTTAAGCAAAGACAAGTCTAACTCAGGCAGCACTTCGCTGCTAATAATGCGATCGTAACCTTCCTCTGGCAGATGGTAAAGCTCTAGAGTGCCATCTTGCCAAAACCCGACTTCCGGGACTCCCATCAGTCGGTATTTCTGAAGTTTAATCGGACTACCGCTAGTGATAACAATCTCAATACATAAATCTGGCACATCTTTAATAGTTCCGAAACAATAAGACAAATCTGCCTGATACTCTACTTGATCTTCGACAATCTGACTGTAAGTACCGCTGGGAAAAAATACAATTCTTCTTTGCAGAAAATACTGTCCCGTGAGCAAGCCCATCAAACACCTAATCGCTTCATGCAACCTTCCAGTACCCACAATTTCTAAAACTCCCTCACAATAAAATAAGCGTACATTCGGCACGTCTTCAAAGCCAGCTTGAATAGCCTTGAATTGAGGCCATGTCACACCGCGCCCAGTGAAACGTTGTTCGACTGCAAGAGAAGTGGTTGGATTGTCTACAGTTTGAAGCATGATTGTTTTATTGATGTTCAAAATGGTAGCGCGGGAGTGGGCGGGTTTATGATTTTACGAAATCGTTAGTTTTAGGAATTGATAATTAGTAAAACCCGCCCCTACGTTTAAGTTTAGCTCAGCGGCTCGATTCCTGCCAAATCCAAAATTTGAGGAATTAAATCTTCTCGTTTGACAGCCATCATGTGAACTCCTTGACAAATCTGCCGCGCTAGTTTGACTTGTTCGGCAGCAATTTTTATGCCTTCCTGCAAGGGTTCGGGAGCTTTTGCTAAACGATCGATAGTCTCTTGTGGAATGTGAACTCCCGGCACGTATTTTTGAATAAATTCAGCATTTTTAGCTGATTTAAACAAAAATATTCCTGCTAAGACAGGCTTGTTGCAGCCCGCTGCAACGTGGTGCATAAACTTATCCAAAACTTCAAAATCTGTAATTAATTGACTCTGAAAAAACTGTGCTCCAGCCTCTACTTTTTTCTCGAATCGACTTTGCAAACCAGACCAACTGGGGCATTGCGGATCGACTGCTGCACCTACAAATAAATCAGTAACTCCGTCGGTTAAAGGTTTGTCATTCCAGTCTTGGCCACCGTTCATTTTTTGAATAACTTGCAATAGCCGAACTGATTCCAAATCGAATACACTTTTTGCTTTAGGATGGTCGCCCGCTTTGACGGGATCGCCTGTGAGTGCTAATACATTGCGAATGCCTAAAGCGTGGGCTCCCATGAGATCCGCTTGCAGGCCAATTTGATTGCGATCGCGACAAGCAACTTGACAAATTGGCTCAATTCCGTGCTGCACTAAAATCGCCGAAACTGCTAGGGGGCACATTCGCAAAACTGCGCGACTTCCGTCTGTGATATTAATTGCATGAACTCTGTTTTTGAGGCGTTCAGCCATTTGAATTGTGTGAGTTATGTCGCCACCTTTTGGTGGGGCAACTTCGGCAGTAATTATAAATTCTCCGGGGGTGGTGCAGGCTGTGCGAAAACGGTTCATGATTATTTGTCTGTTATTGGTTATTTGTTATTTGACGGTTGACTGTTGACGGTTGACTGTTGTTAGTGGGCAGTTGTCAGTGGGCAGTTGGCAGTTGTCATTTTTAACAACTAACCAAGAACAACTAACAACTAACAACTAACAACTAAACAGGTAAAGAATAACCGAAAGCTGTCTTCACCTTAGTTAGAGTTTGATTAGCAATAGCTTCTGCTTGTTCTCTTCCGCGACGTAGTACAGAGTCTAAATATCCCGGATCGTCCATTATTTCCTTGTATTTATCCTGAATTGGTTTGAGGGCATTAATTGTCGTCTCTGTCAGCAAGGGTTTAAAATCTCCCCAACCCATGTTTTCACACTCTGTTGCTACTTCTTCCTTAGATTTGCCGGAAAGCAGGAGATAAAGTGTCAGCAAATTTCTAGCTTCGGGGCGATCGGGGTCGTCAAAAGTCAAACCCCGCACGGCATCTGTTTTGCAGCGCTTGATTTTTTTGGCGATCGTATCTGGCGAATCCAATAAATTAATTCGACTTTGTTCGGAAGGGTCAGATTTAGACATTTTGCGCGTGCCATCTGTCAAACTCATTACCCTCGCACCGTCAGTCCGAATTAAGGGATCGGGAAGTTTCAAGACTGGCTTTTCGGGTGTGCCGAATTGGTGATTTAATCTGATGACAATATCGCGGGTGAGTTCCAAATGCTGTTTTTGGTCTTCTCCCACTGGCACTTTGTCGGCATCGTAAAGCAAAATGTCTGCTGCCATTAACACGGGATAATTTAGCAAGCCGGCGTTGACATTTTCACCTTGTTTAACTGCTTTTTCTTTAAACTGAATCATATCTTCGAGCCAGTTAATCGGCGTAATGCAGTTTAGCAGCCATGCTAGTTCTGTGTGCGCCGAGACGTGGGATTGCACGAAAATAGTAGAATATTCTAAGTCGATGCCGCAAGCTAAATACAGTGCGGCGATCGTGTAAGTGTCGGAGGCGAGAGTTGCTGGATTGTGCGGTGCGGTAATTGCGTGCAAATCGACTACGCAGAAGTAATTTTCGTACTGACTTTGATTTTCTACCCAGTTGCGAATGGCACCGAGATAATTGCCGAGGTGAAGATTGCCTGTTGGCTGAACTCCAGAAAGAACGCGCTGTTTGCCCATGAGGAAAGAATAGAATTGAAGTCACATTTCTATATTGACACGTTATTTCAATTTCAGAGCCTCTAATTTTCTGGCGGTTGACGGTTGACTGTTGACTGCTGACGGTTGACTGTTGACTGTTGACAACTAACAACTGACAACTGACTAATTACCAATCTGTCAGCAACCTTGCTTTGCGTAAAACAAATGTCAGAACAGTTTCTTCGCCCGTAATAATATCGGCTCTGCCTTCCATTCCCGATTGAATCGAATACTGGCGGGGGACATTAGCCTGGGAGTTTCCGAAGAATTGGCCGTTGGCGGATTTGAGTTTTGTTAAATAAGTTTGTTCGGGCTTAATTGCCACTTCGTAATAAGCTGTACCTAAATTATTAGTGGGATTTTGAGTGGCGATCGCATCTGGGGCGATTTCGCTGACAGTTCCTTTTAATGTGCCGTAATCGGGAAAAGGCAAAGCCGAAATCCTGATCTGTACGGGTTGGCCGATTTGGATGCGGGCGATGTCTTGGGATGTCACCTTGGCTTTGACTACCAGGGGTACGTCGCTGGGGACGATTTGGGCGATCGCGCTGCCGGCTTGTACGGTTTGACCAGTATTTCGTACTTCCAGTCTGAGAATTGTACCATCCGTGGGTGTGCGGATGACGCTATTTTCGAGTTTTAAGTCAATTTGATTTAGTTCTTTTTTAGCTTTAATTAATTGTTGTTGAATGGAGGCTTGCTTGACGAGCAAAACCCGCCGACTTCTGCCCAGTCTCTCGGCGACATCTGGCAGCGATGTGGCGAATTTAACTAAAGCGGATTCGATTAATTCCTGTTGGGCGGAACTTTCACTTTGGATGCTTTTAAATTGGGCGCTGGCCAAAATTTGATTTTCTAAGTCGCGCAGTTGCTGGTTGATTTGCTGTGCTGCTGGTTGAGACTGATTAATTATTTCTTGTAACTGTTTTTTTTGCTCGCTTAAACGCGAAGCGTCTATAACTGCGATCGCATCTCCTTCTTTTACTGTCTGATTCTCGCTGACAGCAATGCTTTCGACGGTTCCTTCGGTGGCTGCTTGCACGACGCGCACTTCTCCGGCTGGACGGACGATCGCGTCTGCTTTGACTGTAGCGCTGTATTTGGTGACGCTAGCGAGGGCGATCGCCGCGCCAAAGGTCGCTACCATCAAAATGCCCCCCAAAGTCGTCCAGCGGCTGACAGGGGGCAAAAACTGGTCGTTATCAAAGGTTTCAGCGGGTGTGGCTTCGGGAGTGAGAGACATGGCGGCAAGGGGGAGAGGGGAATAGTTTGGAGTTTGGAGTTTTGAGTTAGGGGGAGGGAGAGATCGCTGATTTGTTTTGTCACTTTTACGATCAGCTTTCCGGAAACCAAGCATAGGTTTAGAAGTCTAAATCAAAATTCACAGGGTAAAGGTAAAAATCCGCACAGCTTTGCCGTTCCCACCCACAAACTTCCCCAAATATCAAGAGGAGTGAAGCCTGCGGGCTACAGTCAGGAAAATATGGGATTTTTGCAATGACTTTTGGCACTGTTACCGGGTTTTTACTGTATGCGTAGGTAGTAAGTCAGTACATAGGTATTAATAGGAGTTATTTATGTCAGAAAATCAACAAGGTTCACTCTTCATCGAAGTAACCGATGGAGAATCTGCTACTGTCAACGGTGGCAATATTACCAGCGGTGTTAGCGGTGCTAAAAGCAACAGCGAGACGGATAACAGCAGCCGCGAGGGTCTTACTATGCTGTTTTTCCTGCCGCAGCCTAGCCAGCTTTATCTGTACGATCCGAGCCGCGATCGCCCTTACCCAACCCTAGTGGTTTAGATAGCTGAGTCAAGTTGTGCGATAAAGTAAATTTTGAAAATTTATCCGTAGTATTCCGGATGTCGTACAGGACTACAAGAAGTATTACTCAGTATTTACACGAGAATCTAGAAATTAAATAATATTTCTAGTTTCCCTTCAATTTTATTAAGTTAAACGGAGTCTAATCATGAAAGAAACAAAGGACAATTCACTGTTTGCTGAACTCACCCCTGAAGAATCAGCTAGCGTCAACGGCGGTCACTATTATGTCAATCGAGACAATTGTCACCGGCAGCGGCGCAGTTGGGTCGTGTACCGCCGGAATTGCGACGGTTCATACAGAAGAGTAGTCCGCTACGCCTACTACTAAAGTTTAGTGCTAGTCAATTCAGATCTATAACTGTGGAATCGAGAAAGCACCCATAACTTTATGGGTGCTTTTTGCTGATTGGGTAGTTGGTGATGAGTAATCTTCTTTATGCTCTACCATTATTCATTTTGCAAAATGTTAAAGAACATCCCTTTGATCGGCAAAATGCCATTATTCGGACAAGTTAACAGGTTTAAGAAATATCAGGTTGTTCTCCAGCAGAGCGAAGAAGATTGCGGGGCGGCTTGTTTGGCTTCGATCGCGAAATTTTACGGACAAAATTTTACTATTAGCCGCTTGCGAGAATGTGCGGGCACCGGCCAAAAAGGGACGACTCTGCTGGGCTTGAAACAAGGTGCTGAGGCGATCGGCTTTAATGCTCGATCCGTGCGAGCCGCGGCTGCTATTTTAGACCAAATTGAGGAAGCGCCTTTACCGGCAATTATTCACTGGAGCGGTTATCACTGGGTTGTTTTGTACGGAAAGCAGGGCGACAAATATGCGATCGGCGATCCCGCTGTCGGTATGCGCTATGTTTCTAAAGCAGAATTAGCAGCAGCTTGGACAGATTGGCTGTGCTTGCTAGTAGAACCCGATGCTGAGCGGTTTTTTGTGGCCGCAGAGGGTCAACCGCCCGCTAATTCCTTACAAAAATGGATGCGCCGGATTGGGATTTACCGCCCGATTTTAATGGAAGCATTTTTGCTGAATGTGGTGTTGGGTTTGCTGTCAATTTCTTCGCCTTTTCTAGTTCAACTGCTCACCGACGACATCCTGGTGCGGGGCGACAGACAACTCCTGGCGAGTGTGGCGATCGCAGTTATAGTTATGAACCTTTTTAGCAGCAGTTTAGGATTGGTAGAGTCGAACTTAATTGCTCAGTTTTCCCAGCGCTTAGAATTGGGATTGGTGATGGAATTTGCGCGCAAATTCCTGCGATTGCCTTTGAGCTTTTACGAAACCAGACGCAGTGGCGAAATCGTCAGTAGATTACAAGATATCCAAGAAATAAATAAATTAGTTTCTCAAGCCGCTATCAGCTTGCCTAGTCAATTTTTTATAGCTGTAGTTTCTTTTATTTTTATGTTATTTTACAGCAAAGAGCTGACTTTAGCAGCTACAGCTATAGCTCTCTTAATGACTGCCTCTACAGTGGTATTTCTGCCAGTTTTGCAGCAAAAAACGCGCAGTTTATTTGTACTGGAAGCAGAAACTCAAGGCGTTTTAGTAGAAACTTTTAAAGGCGCGCTGACGGTCAAAACTACTACCAGCGGTCAGCAACTTTGGGAAGAATTTCAAACCCGCTTCGGTCGCTTAGCAAAGCTCACTTTCCGCACTACACAAATTGGCATTCTCAACAATATATTTTCTGGTTTTGTTGCCTCTGCTGGCAGCATTACTCTGCTGTGGCTTGGTAGCGGTTTGGTGATTGACAAGGTATTGAGTATCGGTCAGTTGCTAGCGTTTATTAGCATGAATCAAAACGTTACTACTTGGGTGAATTCGCTAGTAGGATTTACTGATGAAATGACTCGCGTGCAGACAGCAACTCAACGGCTGTCGGAAGTCATCGATGCTGAACCGGAAACTAAAGACGATACGAATAAACCTTTTGTAACTATTCAAGACCGCGACGGTATTGTTTGCAAGGGTGTTAATTTTCACTACCCCGGCAGACTTGACTTGCTGGAAAATTTTTCTGTCACATTTCCCGGCGGTCAAGCAGTTGCCTTGATCGGCTATTCTGGCTGCGGAAAAAGTACGCTGGCGAAAGTAATTGCTGGTCTGTACCCGCTGCAATCTGGTAATATTAGAATTGGCGGTTACAACTTACAGGATTTGTCTCTCGACAGTCTCAGACAGCAGGTAGTATTGGTTCCTCAAGAAGCGCATTTTTGGAGCCGTTCGATTCTCGAAAATTTTCGTTTGGGCAGTCCAGATATCAGCTTTGAACAGATTGTTAAAGTTTGCAAAATTGCGGGTGCGGATGACTTTATCAGCCAATTGCCTGATAAATATCAAACTGTTTTAGGAGAGTTTGGAGCGAATATTTCTGGCGGACAAAGACAAAGATTGGCGATCGCCCGCGCCATTCTCAACAACCCGCCCGTATTGATTTTAGACGAGTCTACCGCAGGGCTTGACCCCGCAAGCGAAGCGGAAGTTTTAGAACAATTGTTGATGTATCGGCACGGGAAAACGACGATTTTTATCAGTCACAGGCCGCGAGTGATCGATCGCGCCGATTGGATTATCATGTTAGAACGCGGCCGATTGAAAATGCAAGGCTCGGCTGCCAAATTGCGATCGATTCCAGGAGACCATTTAGAGTTTTTGCATCCTTGAGCGAGTTAATAAAACAACAGGTTGAAATCTGTCGCCACACAAACAAAACCCGCCTGCGTGGTTCGACACCGAGTCAACAGTCAACAGTCAACTATCATTTCGCTCGTGCAACCGGAATTGATATCACTCATGACTAATAGCTTCTCTAAGATTCTTGAGCCAAAGTACATCGATCGCACAATCCGAAAAACTCCAAAGTGTGATAATAAATCTTGAAAGAATGAGATTGTTGTAGTTGGCTTTCTAAGTGGTGGACGGGGCATTCGTCGATCGTAATGGAGGTGCCACATTCCAGACAAGTTAAGTGATGTTGGTCTTGGTGGGCGGCACCGTAGAGAGACTCGCCACTAGCGAGAGTTCTGACGTGAACGAACCCCTCTCGCTTTAAACCGTCGAGGGAGCGGTAAACTGTTGCTAGGCCCATGCTGTGGTCGCTGTTACGCAGTTCTAAGTAGATATCTTGCGCTGAGAGCGATCGATTCAAGTGCTTGAGCAAGTGTAAAATACGCTCCTGACTGCGGGTGTGGTTGGTTCTCATAATTTTTTTCTCGAATCTGCTGGAATCACATCTGTCCCTATTTCTAGGCTATCTTACTTGGGCGAACCAAATGGCGATCGGCGCGCAGCTCGGTTGTAGAATACAATGGGGCTAACTTTCACATCACCTACCGCAACATTCCCGTGACTCAGAAATATCTTGCCCAAATCTATGTTACCCTCCGCCCTTCTGTTTTAGATCCCGCCGGAACAGCCGTACAGTCTGGTTTGCAACACATGGGATACGACAATGTTGAGGGCGTTCGTATCGGGAAGTATGTTGAATTGACGCTGACTGCTGCTGGTGAGTCGGAGGCGCGCGAACAACTCGATCGCGTTTGCGACCAACTTTTAGCCAATCCAGTGATTGAAAATTATCGCTTTGATTTGACTGAAATTCCTGTTGCTGTGGAGACAGCGGCGGCATAAATTCGATCGCCCCTAGCTCTTCGATCCCCCCTAACCCCCCTTAATAAGGGGGGGACAAGAGGTTCTCAAAGTCTGTGTTAACAATACAAGAACTAGAACGACTCAAAGTCCCCCTTCTTAAGTGAGATTTAGGGGGATCGAGACTTCGATACAAGAGAGAAAAACATAAGATTTTAGTCTTATGTTGACACCTCTTCCTTCTTCCCTCTTCCTTCTTCCTTCTTCCCTCTTCCTTCAGCTTATGAAATTTGGAGTTATTGTTTTTCCGGGTTCAAATTGCGATCGCGATGTGGTATGGGTGACTCAAGGGTTACTCCACCAACCAACTCGCATGATTTGGCACGAAGATACCGATATTTCGGATATTGATATCATTGTAATTCCCGGTGGTTTCAGTTACGGAGATTATTTGCGGTGCGGCGCGATCGCCCGTTTTTCTCCGGCGATGCGGGCTACTGCGGAACACGCGAAACAGGGCAAACTTGTACTGGGTATTTGCAACGGTTTTCAGGTGTTGACTGAAGCTGGTTTGTTGCCCGGTGCTCTGGTGCGGAATGCGGGATTGAATTTTATTTGCGATCGCGCTTCTTTGAAAGTCGAGCGCGGTAATACTCGTTGGACGGCAGCTTATACTACGGGTGAAATCATCGATTTGCCGATCGCCCACGGTGAAGGCAACTATTATGCCGATGCCGATACTTTAGCAGAACTAGAAGAGCACAAGCAAGTGTTGTTTCGCTACTGCACTCCGGCGGGCAAAATTAGCGATACTGGGAATCCCAACGGTTCGTTAAATAATATTGCCGGTATTTGCAATCGCCAAGGCAATGTGTTAGGAATGATGCCGCATCCAGAACGGGCATCCGATCCGATGTTGGGCGAAACTGATGGGGTGAAATTGTTTCAAGGGTTGTTGATGGCAAGTGTTGCTGCTGTTTTGTAGTTGCAATATTTAAGTTATTGCATTTGCAATAACCGCCAGGGTTTAAAACCCCTGTCTCATAGCGCAAGTCCTCGCAATGAGGACTAAAAACCTTTTGATATCAACTAACTTTTCAGTCGGTTTCAACCGACTTTCGCTATGAGGCGGGGGTTTAAACCCCCGACGGACTAAACACAAGCGTGCAAGATATAATTACGACCAACTTTTTAAAAGAAGAATATTTATTTTATGTCGCGAATGAACTTAGCTAATCTTAAAACTAGGGTTATTGGATGCAGTGCGGTGATGGTTATTGGACAACTTATTTCAAGCGCGATCGCCCATCCGGGAGTGCTAGCAACGGGTTTAACGGGCAGTACGATCGCACTTGGGGGAGTTTCTATCTTAGCGACGATCGTCGGTGGTATCGCGGGGAATATGACGGCTAATGACCTCGGAAATCGGATGGCGGACCAACTGGGGAAAAATCGGAATATTCTCGACAATCACGATTTGATTAAGGCCGCGGGTGAGGCGATCGCCTATATTTTGAGAGAGGTTGCTTCGTCCCCTCAATTAATTGCGATCGCACTTAGCAAAAATTTGCCTTCTCCTGAAAGGGCGATCGGTCAATTAGCCGAGAAAACTCCTCAATACTGGCTGGATATCAACACGAATACAGCCGACTTGTCAAGGGGTTTAAATATTTCCGAAGAGCAGCTAAATCTGATTTTTTCTGCGGATGCCGAGGAGTTCGATTGAGTTACCGGATTGACAACGGCAGATTGGGCAACTTTCGTCAACGAATTCGCCACCAGCGAGGGCAAATCCTTCGATGCGGAAATCGTGGAATATGTGGCGGACAAGCTGTACGCAACTTTCCCGAAAGCGTACCGCCAAGTGCTGAAACTGGATGCGGCGAAGGGAGGAGGAAAGTTTGCGGCGATGCTGTGGAATCTGCACCAAATTGCTTTGGCAGAACTCAAAGATTTGGGGCTGCAAAATGGGGAAATTCTGGACAAATTGGAGGCCGTGGCAACTGGGCAGCAGATTTGTCAAGTGATGGTGAAATTGGAAGCCATAGAAATTGGCATCCGCGATGATTTGGCCCAGGTTAAAGCATCGCTGCAAAGATTAGTTGATACTTCCACGCCCCGATTGCGGCTTCCTTACGAGTGCAACACGATTATTCAAGACCGGACTCAAGACTTTACCGGCCGCGGATTTGTGTTTGCAGCCATTGCCGAATTTTTGCAGAACAACCGCAAAGGATATTTTGTTTTAGAAGCCGATCCGGGTGTCGGGAAAAGTTCAATTATGGCAAAGTTAGTGGTGCTGCTGAAGCGGTGCTGTGTGGCCCATTTTAACTCGCAATCTCAAGGCATTGTCCGCGCCGAACAATTTCTCGAAAATGCCTGCCTTCAGTTAATTCGAGGCTTTCAACTAAATTATCCGGAACTACTACCGGAAAATGCCACCAGAGATGGCAATTTTCTCAGCCGATTGTTGGGGGAAGTCAGCGCTAAATTGGGTGGCAAAAAGTTGATTTTGGTCGTGGATGCCCTCGATGAAGTCGATCTCAGTTTGCAGGCGCGCCGCAGCAATGTCCTCTATTTGCCTGATGCTTTGCCGGATAATGTTTATTTTATTGTCTCGAAGCAGCCGAAAACTCTGCCTTTGCCAAATCATCAGCCTTTTGATTTGATGCAGTACAGTGCAGAAAGTTTGGCGGATGTCAAGCTTTATATTGACAAACGCACCAGCAACAGCGCGTCAATTCAGAGTTGGATTAGCCGTCAAAATTTGCAGCGACAACAGTTTGTGGCGGCGGTGGCGGAAAAAAGCCAGAATAACTTTATGTACCTCCGCTATGTGCTGAATGATATCGATAGCGGCAAGTACAGCGATGTGACTTTGAAAGATTTGCCCAGGGAGTTGGAAGGATATTATGAGAAGCACTGGGCGCGGATGGAAATGGCGGTTAAAGATAAAGAATTGCGCCGCCGGAAGTTGAAGGTGATTTATTTGTTGACCAAAACTCGCAAGCCTGTTTCCTGCGATATTTTGGCTGATTTTGCTGAGGAAGATGCCTTGGATTTGCAGGAAGTTCTGGATGATTGGGAACAGTTTCTCCGCCGTAGCAGCGACACTCCGCCGGATTACAGTATCTATCACGCGAGTTTCCAAAGATTTCTGCATCGTAAGGATGTAGTGCAGAAAGCTGGGGTTTCGCTGCGGGATATCGAAACGGCGATTTCTGATAATTTGTGGGAGGATTTGTACGGCGATGAGTAAATTTAAAGAACGGTTGAAAAAACTGTCGCCGAAAAAGCGGCTTTATGCTTTGGAAACTCTACCGGGGCATTTGGCAGAGAGTGTTCAAGGGGAACGGCTGCATCAGTTGTTAACGGATTTTGATTTTATTGAGGCTAAGCTGGATGCCTTGGGGGTTCAAGCGTTAATTGAGGATTACGATTTGGCGAGAATTTCTGATGTGTTGCTGTCGGAGTGGCAAACGGGAACTTTGGGGTTGATTCAAGGGACAATTCGCAAGTCGGCGCACATTTTGGAAAAGGATAAAACTGAATTAGCAGGGCAATTATTGGGGAGGTTGCTAGATTTTGAAATGACTGATATTCAGGGGTTGCTGGAACAAGCCAAGCAGTCGAAAGATAGTGTTTGGTTGCGGCCTTTGAGGGCTAATTTAGAGCGGCCCGGAGAAGGATGTCTGCGAACCCTCACGGGTCATACTAACTCGGTAAGAGCAGTGGCGATCGCACCAGACGGCAAAACCGCGATTTCCGCTTCAGAGGATAAAACCCTGAAAATCTGGGACACCGAGACAGGTACGGAAGTTAGAACCCTCACGGGTCATACTGAGTCGGTAAATGCAGTGGCGATCGCACCAGACGGCAAAACCGCGATTTCCGCTTCATGGGATAAAACCCTGAAAATCTGGGACACCGAGACAGGTACGGAAGTTAGAACCCTCATCGGTCATACTAACCGGGTACAAGCAGTGGCGATCGCACCAGACGGCAAAACCGCGATTTCGTCTTCATACGATAACACCCTGAAAATCTGGGACACCGAGAGAGGTACGGAAGTTAGAACCCTCACCGGTCATACTAACCGGGTAAATGCAGTGGCGATCGCACCAGACGGCAAGAGAGCGATTTCGGCTTCAGAGGATAACACCCTGAAAATCTGGGACACCGAGAGAGGTACGGAAGTTAGAACCCTCATCGGTCATACTAACCGGGTAACAGCAGTGGCGATCGCACCAGACGGCAAAACCGCGATTTCCGCTTCATGGGATAAAACCCTGAAAATCTGGGACACCAAGACAGGTAGAGAAGTTAGAACCCTGACCGGTCATAGTGACTGGGTAGAAGCAGTGGCGATCGCACCCGACGGCAATACAGCGATTTCCGCTTCACGGGGTAACACGCTGAAAATCTGGGACACCGAGAGAGGTACGGAAGTTAGAACCCTCACCGGTCATAGTGGCGGGGTAGAAGCAGTGACGATCGCACCCGACGGCCTGACAGCGATTTCCGCTTCATGGGATTCTACCCTGAAAATCTGGGACACCGAGACAGGTATCGAAGTTAGAACCCTGACCGGTCATACTAAATCGGTAGATGCAGTGGAGATCGCACCCGATGGTTTAACAGCGATTTCCGCTTCACGGGATAAAACCCTGAAAATCTGGGAAACCGAGACAGGTACGGAACTTAGAACCCTCACCAGTCATACTAGCTTGGTAAATGCAGTGGCGATCGCACCCGACGGCAATACAGCGATTTCCGCTTCAGGGGATAACACCCTGAAAATGTGGGACACCAAGACAGATACCGAAGTTAGAACCCTCACCGGTCATACTAGCTTGGTAACAGCAGTGGCGATCGCACCCGATGGTTTAACAGCGATTTCCGCTTCATGGGATTCTACCCTGAAAATCTGGGACACCGAGACAGGTACGGAAGTTAGAACCCTCATCGGTCATACTGGCTCGGTATATGCAGTGGCGATCGCACCAGACGGCAATACAGCGATTTCCGGTTCATCAGATGAAACCCTGAAAATCTGGGACACCGAGACAGGTACGGAAGTTAGAACCCTCACCGGTCATACTAGCTGGGTAACAGCAGTGGCGATCGCACCAGACGGCAAAACCGCGATTTCCACTTCACTGGATAACACCCTAAAAATCTGGGATTTGCTTACTGGCAAAGAAATTGCTAGTTTCAGCGGAGATTTTAGCTTCAAATGCTGTGCAATTTTGCCTGATGGAGTGACAGTTGTAGCGGGCGATGCGTCGGGTCGGGTGCATTTCCTGCGATTGGAGGAAGTTAGCGGCGGGCGATAATCGGATTTTTGGGTTGATTCGGGCGATCTAATTTTTTGTGTACCGTCCTGGACGCACTCCCACCAAAGAAACCGGGTTTTTACCGAATCTGTGGGCTGCAAAGCATCTTGTCGTCAAAAACCCGGTTTCTCGGCCTCCATCGTAAGTCCTAATGTAGCGAGTTTCAGGGCGATCGAATTTGATAGAAATGTGCGATCGAATTTTTGTGTTGATTGGGGCGAACGGATTTTTTGGTTGATGGGCGATGGGGTTTTTTGTTGATCGGGCGATCGAATTGGAGAGAAATGTGCGATCGGGTTTTTTGTTGATCGGGCGATCAAATTTGAGAGAAATGTGCGATCGGGCAATAAGTTGTTCACCAATAAGTGATTAATGGGAACCCGATTAGTGCGATCGTTACTTGTGTCTCGGATTCTATCAGGTTCAAAAAGATTGTGAGTAAAATAAACGGGTTTTGCGTCAGTTGTTTTTGTAAGTGAGTCTCGTAAAATGTTGGTAACATATTTTTGGGAATAGGCAATCGTGTAATAATTCTACTGCCTATCTTTTTTTACCACAACACAGCTCAATCCTTACCCCATCTGGATTTGGTGCGGCTTTTCACCCCCCCAGCACACTAACAATCCTATTTTTTAATAGTCGCTTGCAAATAAAGCAGCGGGTCTTCAGCAACCCAACCCAAACCGGAATTGTACCGAACTTCAAAATGCAAATGAGATGGCGGAATGTCCCGTTTTCCCGTCGTCCCGACAGTTCCCAAAACTTCTCCAGACTGCACTTTTTGACCGACTTTTACCGCAATATCTTTCAAATGAGCGTAGCGCGTTTGCTTCCCCGCTTCATGGTTCACCACCACTAAATTCCCGTAATCCCCCTGCGGCCCGGCAAAGGCGACAGTCCCCTCGCCCGCGGCCAAAACCTGCGTACCCTCCGACGCCAAAAAATCTACGCCGCTGTGGAAAAAAAATTCGCGCCGCCCCGGATGCAATTGCCGCCCGTAACGCAAAGCTTCCACTGCTGGGGCGGGCAGCGGAAATCCTTGCACCGATGGCGTTGCATCGGGATTGATAGAAGGCCCGATCGACCTATTCACCGCTGGCACAAACACCGTTTGCCCCAAAGGCCTGCACCCATTCGCCTCAAATAGCAAATCTGCGGGCACTTTGTAAGCTTCTGCCAGTTTTTGCCAATTCCCGCCCGCAGGCACTTCTACCTCGATGCCACTGTACGGAGGAATGACGATCGCACTTCCAGCAGATACTCCACCGCCCCGCAACCTCGGATTTATTCCGATCAGCGCCGAAGGAATCACATTGTACTGCCGCGCGATGCTTTCTATTGTTTCGCCCTGGGCCACAGTATGGCGGCGCAACCGAGACATAGCCGGACTCGGGCAATCGCGGGCCGGGTCGGGGTTTTCTACAGGTGTACCTGAAGAAAGATTTGCAGGTGGGATTTCGGTATTTGCCACCGTTTTCCCAACGGGTGCGATCGACCAAATTAGTGCAAAAATCAGCGGAAATAAGCGTTTAAAAGTCATTATGTACATAAAAAACTATTCATTTCGGACAGTTGACAATTTTAAAATCCTGTGAAACTGCATATTTGAAAGCTCTAGCCACCCCCCAGAGTGTAAATCCCAGGCTAAGCCAAGTTAGGATGAGAATTATTAGTTTGATTCGCTCTTGGCAAATCCGGCAAAATTGCCTGTGATGCCTATCAGCGCCTGCCTGTTAACAGCTATGTTCTTGAGGAAGCGGTACGCCCCGCCCCGCTTCCTTCCCGTCGCCAAGACAAAAATGCTTGATTCGGAACCTGTCTGCGGGGATGAGGTATTTAGCGGGAGTTATTAAATGAGTTTATCTTTTAAGCAAGCGACCCTTTATGTGACTCTGCTGTCAATCGGCGGAGGTATGGGATGGTTGGGAAATCGCTATCTGCAAGGCTCAAACAATCTGGAAACCGGATTGGTTTTGCCAGTAGTACGCCAGCAAATCCCCCCCTATCCCTCTCCTCCAGTTCTGGAAAATCGGGCAGTCGATCGCAGCAATCCCAATTTTATTGCTGAAGCAGCCGAAAAAGTCGGCCCGGCTGTAGTGCGGATTGACGCATCCAGCAAGGTGGCGAATCAAGTGCCGGAAGCATTCAAAAATCCTTTGTTTCGTCGGTTTTTTGGGGAGAATTTGCCGCAGCCGGAAGAACGAACCAAGAGAGGTACGGGTTCCGGGTTTATTCTCACTTCGGACGGCCGCATCGTTACTAATGCTCACGTTGTCTCCGGGACGGATACTGTCAAGGTGACGCTCAAAGACGGCCGCGAGTTTGAGGGTAAGGTGCAGGGAGTCGATCCGCTGACGGATGTTGCTGTGGTTAAGATTAATGCTAAGGAACTGCCACAGGTGGCTTTGGGTCGATCGGACAATATTGTACCGGGACAGTGGGCGATCGCGATCGGCAATCCTTTAGGTCTCGACAATACCGTGACTGTGGGCATTATCAGCGCTACGGGTCGATCGAGTTCCCAAGTCGGCATCCCCGACAAGCGAGTCCGCTTCATCCAAACCGACGCCGCCATCAACCCCGGCAATTCTGGTGGCCCGCTGCTGAATGACCAAGGCGAAGTAATTGGCATCAATACCGCTATCCGCGCGGACGCTCAAGGCTTGGGATTTGCAATTCCGATCGAAACCGCCAAACGAGTTTCCGATCAGCTATTCGCCAAAGGTAAAGCCGAACATCCCTATCTCGGCATTCAAATGGTCAGCTTGACTGCAGCCACCAAGGCCGAACTCAACAAACAGCTCGATAATAATAAAATTACCCTCGATCAAGGCGTAGCCGTGGCGCGAGTCGTGGAAAATTCCCCCGCTCAAAAAGCCGACTTGCGCCCCGGAGATGTCATTCAAAAAGTTGACGGAATTGCGGTTAACACTCCCGGCGACGTGCAAGAACGGGTGGAAAACACTGCTGTTGGCAAAGAACTCGAACTGGAAATTAACCGTTTGGGTCAAGTTCAGAATATAAAAGTACGTCCGGGTGCTTTTCCCCTATCGGGTAGCTCCGCCGGTGGGTAATACCATTTGAGATTTTCGATTACAGAATTGGGAATGACTTACTGGATAAGGATTTGAAGCTTACCTACAGTTGCTTTCTTTTGGGAAACTGCTATTAGTGGCAAACCGTGGAGGATGAAAGATAAATCTGATGCTTTATAGTGCTGGACGTAGCAACCGGGTTTTTTCACCAAAATCCTTGGTGTAGGGCGAGGGATACCCGGTTAACAGCCCGGTTTCTTAATTCCCTGTGCCTCGATGATTCAGGATTATGGATGTTTCTGAACAACTTTCATCTTTCTGGCTTCCCCAACCCCTTGATCTTTTTACTTGTCTTTGGGCGAGTTGGGTTGAATCGAGCTGGTGCTTGCTAAATTTTCTTCGAGGTGCATCCTCTGCTCCATTTGCCTCAAAAAATAGCCTGTCATCATCGCTGAAGCTAGCAAACCTGCTAAGTTTTCGCGATCGGTGGTAATTTCGACGTTAAAATTTTCTGAAGGCAAAACGCCGACAAGTCCTTGAACGTTATGAGAGATTATTTCTCTGATGTCGGGGCTGACGGACTTGGCGACGCGGGCTAGAACCTCCGGGGATTGGTGTTGGAGGTACTTCAGCAGTGGATTGACTGCGGTTTGTTGGGCATTGGATGTGTCAAAGTCAGGGTGAAAAACCATTTGGCGATTCTTAATTTCTGGCTGGTTACATTCTACTTCAAACTACTCGTCATTGCTTGGGTACAAATTTGCCTGAAAGTCAAGTTGCAATTGTTTTGGCAGTTGATCTACTTGAAAGTACCGATGAAATTTCTCGGTAACTTGTAACCAATACGACCGCCCCTCAGTCGGTCGCCGTTTGCGGACGAAACCCATTTCTACCAGCTCCTGCACTTGTTGGTAAGCTCCTGAACCTCGCAAGTTAACTAAATCTGGCTGAGCGATGCCGCCTTTGAGGGCGATCGCCGCCAGCGTCCGCAAAGCTCCCACACCTAATTCTGGAGGTATTAAAGTTTGCATTAAACTGGCAAACTCTTCTCTGAGTTGCAGGCTGTATCCCGTGGGGGTTTCGACGACTTCTAATGCACTGTCGCGGTGGGACGAGTCAGACATGAGTTCGATGATGGCGTCTTCGGCTTCGGCTTGATCGCACTTGGCAATTTCGGCAATTTCTGCGATCGACACTGGCTGACCTTTTAAGTAAAGTATGGCTTCTATTGTTGTGGCTAAGCGAGTCATTTGGGAATTAGTAACGAGGAATGGGGACGTTAAAATAAGAAGGAAGAAGCAAGAAAGAAAGAAGAAGGACTCCGAAAAACAACAGTGATCCGTATTTCCGTAACTTCCGTGTCGTGAATAATGAGAGTTAGTAATAAACATTCCTCTTACACAAATTATTAATAGTGTAGATTAGGTTGAGGAAGAAAACCAAAACTTTCAATTTTATTTTTTTATATCAGTCCGAGACGCAGAAATATATAAAGTTTCTGGCTCTCCTGAGTTTATGCTGTAAAATATATCAACATATACAGATGACGGGGTTATGACCGATTTAGGGGAAAAAAAGATGGGGTCAGTATTGTTAAGAAGCCCCATCATTTAAAAATGTTACCTCAATTATACCAAATTTGTTTCCAACAGCAGCTCAAAAACGCCAAATACTTGAGTCTGACTATTTTATTTTTTCTGCTCCCTACCCATAAACAAGTGAGTATTGAGTTATTGGCGAAATTGATGCCATACCCAATAATGTTTGAGAGCCGACGACGTTCTATTCAACGATTTCTCAAGCTACCTATCCTCAATATTGAAAAGCTTTGGTTTCCTCTGCTTAAATATATCTGGTTCACTCAATTTAAAAAGAAACAAGAGTTGAATGTCGCCATTGATAGAACGCAGTGTCGAGATAAAAACGTGTTGATGATGAGCCTGATTGGGGTCAAGAGAGCTTTACCGTTGTACTGGCAGATATTGCCTTCGCTGTGACTGTAGCAACCTCCAGGGTAAACGCATCTAAATTAATTTGACAAAAACCAGAATTTGTGTCTTACTAAATAACTAAAAAAACCTTCTTTAAATGCTCAATTTTAACCCACTTAAGCAGATTAAATCAGAACCTTAAGATTTTCTAAACTTCTTAAAGCCGGATAATTTTCCTTCTTAGATAGGTGTTAGATTTCGAGCATTATAGCAACCGCCAAGGCGGTTAAGCCCTATACTGTAACAATCCCTTAATCTTGCTCCGGCTGTGCCGGAGCGAAACCCATGCCCAAACCATACAGTTACGATCTCCGTCAAAAAGTGATCCAAGCAATCAAGCTTGATGGCTTAAAGATTAGTGAAGCTTGCCTTATATTTAGCATTAGTCGTAATACCAATTTAATATGAAGCTGCATAGAATAAAGCTTCAAGAATGAAACTGTAAGAAGATAGTGAACTGATTTCTGCAGGTGTGATTTCTTGCAGAACCTGATTCAGTTGTTCACGCAATTCCACAAGTGTCAGAAACACTTCTCCTTTGAATTGTTGTTTGATAAATTGTCAAACCCTTTCAATAGGATTGAGTTCGGGGCTATGTGCCTGTTGACAAACCGGAATCAAGTTATCAGGCCAGCGCAGAGCGCTGGTCACATCGCCTCCCGCCTGATCGAGTTGAATTGGTGCAATGTCCTCTCCCGGTTGATCTGAGAGGGCATCAATAAACTCCTGAAATCTTTGAGTATTGAGGTGAGCGTATTCTTGACAAAAATGCCAGCCGCTCAAAGGTTCGACCACTCCGTACAGCCAAAAATTGTCACGCTTCCAGAGTACGGGTGCCATCGGCTTCACTCCAAACGCCATAATTACTTTCCCTGTTTCTGTTTTGAGTCCCAAGCGGATCTAATCTTGACATAGATAACGTAGCCGTTGTCCATTTCCAAACAAGCGTTGATAGGTCAACAGGGCTGGGGCGATGTTTTTTTAAAACGCCTCACGGCATTAGGTTCTTGTTTCGCGCTTTTGGGGCGTGGCACTTTTAATTTAGCTTTCAGCCGATAGTGTACCCAATGATAGACTGTGGGGTATGTCAGGTTCAGTTGATAAGTCTGATTCAGCCACTCCACGATTTCCCCGTAACTTTTGAAACGGGCGTGGTTGTTGCAGTCTTTCTTGTAATCCGGCGAGTGCCTCTGGAGTTAAGTGGGGTAATTTTCCGGGTGCGCTAGCTTACTACCAACAATTCGGACAATCCTCCTTGACGATACTTTTGCAACCACGCCCGTTACTGTGGAACCATCGCGTCCGAGCCGTTGGGCCAAGGTTTTATGTTGAGTGATTTGTCCAGGTTTCAGGCACCACAACATTTGCAACCATTCTTTCTGGCTAGCTGTACGACTGGTTTTTAGTTGTTGTTCTAAACTCTCTGCACTTTCTGCGATCGCCAGAATCAGTTGGCGTGTCATCACTGATGCCTTCTAAACATTATCTTCATTCTATGCAACTTCATATAAAATTGATATGAGATTCTTA
This sequence comes from Microcoleus sp. Pol12B4, assembly GCF_036701385.1. NCBI lineage: Bacteria > Bacillati > Cyanobacteriota > Cyanophyceae > Oscillatoriales > Microcoleaceae > Microcoleus > Microcoleus sp. Pol12B4. Next base: position 20,206 of record NZ_JAUBQR010000069.1, read on the forward strand.
GTCCTGTTCAAATTCAGGTCTTATCAGCTAGATTCCCTAAGCTTCCGGCTGTGTTAACAATTCCTTGGGCAGTTGAATCGGTTGCTTATCTTGGCGGCTATCTTGAACATCGTCGTAAATCTCCGATTGGGATTCAAGTCTTCTGGCGAGGCTGGTCCAATTTACACGATCTTTGCCAAGGTTGGCTCCTAGCTAAAAATCGTACTTAACGGGAAAATTAAGGCTGCAACTGGTGCGAATCCTTGATTAATTGAGTTTTACGGCTTGATGATTTAGCTTTTAAGGCATTATAGAATTGCTAATATGTGAATGCCACGTTTTCTCTAGTTGTCTTTTTGTCCAGTACAATTTATACCAAATTAGATGAGCTTACCCTGCGACACATCATGCTAGGGCTGACAGCTTCGTTTTAGATCAAACGCCAATATTCACAATATTCTGACAACTAGCTATCCTGATATTTTTCTACCATCTGGGTCAATTCTGTTCGGCGAGAGTTTAACACACTTTTGAGGCTTCCACCCTGTTTTCTGGGTTGAACAGGACCAGTCGTTTGTTTTTAAAATTTTTGAACAAACCCTTTACTTACATCAAATCTGGCAGCTACTTTCCTAATTGATGTATCACCTTGTTCATAAATTTTAACTATTTTCTCACGCAACTCGATCGAATAGGGTTTCATTTTTTTCGCTTATTTACTAAGTACAGTGTATCATATATACATGGAATCTGCTGTCACTCTAGGAAGAGTATAATAGAACAAAATCTCTCAAACCAGAGCTGGGTCTATGGTTAAGCCTCGCCAAGCTGATTCAACCTTGAAATTGATTGATGAGTATTGTAGCTATTAAAGAAATCTGTTTTCAGAAGTCAGAAGCTTTGAAGCTTTTACCCACCTTCATGCTGGTATAGTTTCTGATATTAAACGTAAGACGCTACCAGCCATTGCAGAGATAATGGGGCTAGAAAATACTCAAGGGTTGCATCACTTTCTTACCCAATCATCCTGGGAGGCTCAAGCCTTAAGAAGGCAAAGGCTAGAATTAATCTTAAAAATTGTCAAAGGTCGAAAAATAGTATTATTGACGAAACTGGAGATCCAAAAAAAGGAAAAGCCACAGATTATGTAGCGAGACAATATTTAGGGCGACTGGGAAAAATTGACAATGGCATAGTGGCTGTGGTCAGCTATGGTCTAGTAGATGGGTTAACTTTCCCATTAATGTTTGAAATTTATCAACCTAAAGAACGACTTAAACTCAATGATAGTTACCGAAGCAAACCCCAGATAGCCAGCCAGATGATTAGAGAAATAAAAGCAATGGGGTGTGAAATAGACTGTGTTCTGGCTGATAGCTTATATGGAGAAAGTACGAGTACATTCATTCGCTGTTTACAAGGATTAAACCTTCAATTGGCGCTCTGCGATTCGCAGTAATCACAGTGTAGGGTTGCCAAAGCGAGCAAAGGGTTAGAGCTAATAAATGGCGTAATTTTGAGCGGATATTTTCCGATGGTAGCCGAGAAGTCCGCTATATTAGAGAAATTATTTATGGGAAAAAGAGAGCATTGCGTTACTGGGAAATAACAACGGATATAGAGACCGTTCCCGAAAATTCAACCTGGTATGTGATCACAGAAATTCCGGGAGTCTTAGCTAAAGACCTTGGCAAGTTACAGCGGTTCCCGCTGTAATGGGGTACAATAGAATAACAATAAAATATCATTTTGTATTCAAAGCTAATGAAAACCTATTCCCTCGATCTCCGAGCAAAAATAGTAACAGCACATTTGACTGAAAAGATGTCAATTAGGAAAGTTGCCATCAGGTTTGCTGTCAGCAAAAGTCTCGTCCAAAAACTGGTGAAACAACAACAAGTCGAGGGAAATTTAAAGCCTAAACAGAGGGGTAAACCACAATTTAGTCACCTGACAAATGCGGAAACACTCATCAGAACACTGGTGGCCGAGCATCAAGATGCTACCTTGGTAAAGTTGTGTGAATTATTCGCTATTAAGACGGGAAATTGGGTGAGCCGGACGGCAATGTGTCGCTACTTACAGAGATTAGGACTCAATCGTAAAAAAAAACATGGCACAGTAGCCAAGGCTGGACTGAAAGAGTCCAAAAGTTAAGGGCGGAATATTGGGAAAAGATCAAAAATATCGAGCCGAAAAACTTAGTATTTTTGGATGAAACTGGTATTCTACTGGGATTGAGTAGAACTTATGCCCGCTCACCGCACGGGACAAAAGTATACCAAAAAAAGCATTTTATCGGGGTGCCAAAGTCACAGCTATTGGCGCAATTAGTATGAATAAAGTGTTGGCATTGATGACAATGAATGATTCAATGGATGGACAGGCATTTGCTATCTTTATTGAGCATTTTTTATGCCCTCAATTATGGGAAGGAGCGGTAGTAGTAATGGATAATTTACCCGCCCATAAGTTAGCCTCCATCAAGCCCATGATTGAATCTGTAGGTGCGAGTATTATTTGTTTATCCCCATACTCTCCCGATTTTAACCCAATAGAGCTTTGGTGGTCGCAACTAAAATCTTTTTTGCGTATGTTCGCTCCAACTACCACATCCACGATTGATAAAATAATTGCAGTTGCCCTCAACTTAATCAATCCTCAACATTTAAGAAATTGGTTTGCTAATTGTTGTTGTTGTACCTCTTAACAGCGGAAAGTGCTGTATATGGCACTAGGACTTGGATTGAATATGGTTTTCGACAAAGTAAGAGTGAATTAGGATGGGCAGATTTCCGAGTTACGCAATATTCACAGATTGAAAAATGGTGGGAAATCGTTTGTAGTGCTTACCTGATGATCAGCCTCTATCTAGGTCTAATACAGCCGTTAACTCCCCGACTTCATTACCCAGCTCTTCATCCGCAAAAAACTTCTCACTTCTCCATCGCTTTGAGCAACATCAAAATTGGGATAAAAAAAACGCTTGGCAGAGCCATCTAAACAATTTGAGATTAATACTGCAACCTTTAATTAGCTTTAACTTGATACAACAGTGGCTAAAAGTTTTTTCGATTCCACAATTATCTACAGGCTTGGGTCGATTAAGAGCGTTAATAAATTTTTACCCAAATCCCTTCTCTTACTTAATAAATGAGAGTGAATTATTATTTTCTTCTGCCTAGAGTGACAGAAGAGGGGTAGGTAGAAGGCTAAAAATTTCCGGGGCGCAGTGGAAATCTGAAAGTGTTTCTCAAATGTTGCAACTACGTTGTGCCTACTTAAATGGTTAACTTGCAATTTAATGTTTTTGCAAAATCGAGATGCTCCCGATGTTTGCTTACTTGGCAGTTTAATTGTCAGGGTAAGCGCATCTAATTTTGTATTTTAAAATACAGATTATTGGGCTAAAAGATGAGAAGGCAATATTTTCACAAAAAAAATGTGTTTAGTAGTAAGCTGTCGCGCATTTAAATTGTATATTCAGGGGGGGCGGGACGCCCACCCCACAAGACTTTGATTTTTTTTGACATACAATTTAAAGGCCCAACAGCTTAGTCTAATAAACACATTGTTAAATCTCTCGGGGACTATCTTATGGGAGCGGGCTTCAATTCTACTTGTTCAAAGCGTCAAACTAAGTTGAATTTGAACCTGCCCAGTGCTACAGCATTAATAGAACAGATGCAAAGCTATTTTAGCGAGATAGAAGACCCGCGAGTACAACGTACCCGGAGCCATCTGTTAAGAGATATTTTAATCATCGGAATTTTATCAGTCATTGCGGGAGGTAAGGGATGAGAAGATATGGAAAACTATGGGTTGAGCAAATTTGATTGGTTACGAGAATTTTTAGCTCTACCGAGTGGCATGCCTTGTGCAGATACTTTTCGACGAGTCTTTGAACGGATTAATCCTCAAGTATTTGAGCGTTGCTTTCAGAGGTGGGTTCAATCGATAGTTAAAACAATGGGAGCGCAAGTAATTCCTATCCCTGGCAAGACTCTTAGAGGCTCCTACGACAGAGAGCAGCAGAAATCAGCGTTGCATTTGGTTAGCGCCTGGGCCAGTCAACATCGTCTGGTTTTGGGGCAAGTCAAAGTAGCTGATAAATCGAATGAAATCACGGCAATTCCTGCCCTATTAGAACTGCTTGACCTCGCTGGAAGCATTATCACAATTGATGCAATGGGTACACAAACAGCAATTGCCACTCAAATATATAGTGCAAAGGCTGATTATATTTTAGCGCTTAAAGCCAACCATCCTACACTTCATGGGCAAGTCAAGACTTGGTTTGACCAAGCGCTAGCTCTCAAATTTGAAGGCATATCCTTAAGCTACAATGAACAGATAGAAAAGGGACATCACCGTCTCGAAAAAAGACAAGTTTGGAGCGTCCCAGTTTCTCAACTATCACCGTTGCATCAACAATCGGATTGGGTGGGTCTAAAGACCCTCGTAATGGTAGTACAAATTCGGCATCTATGGAATAAAACTACTCATGAAGTCCAGTTTTATTTGACTAGCGTAAGATTGTGACACTTGTCAGCTTGGACAGGCAATCCGTCTCCATTGGGCCATTGAGAATGGTCTGCATTGGATTTTAGATGTCACTTTCAATGAAGATGCTTGTCGTGTCCGAACGGGACATTCACCACATAATCTGGCATTACTACGACGGATAGCTCTTAATGCTTTAAACCGAGAGCAATATTTTCACCGTAGCAATCGGCAAAAATCCAATCGAGCTGCAATGGATAATAAGTATATGCTGACTATTCTTGCTGCTTGTTTATCCCACCTAACATGATGATGCCTCTAAATCCCCTTGTCAATAGCGTTTGAGATGCGCTTACCCTGGTTTAATTGTTAGTTTAGCATACTAGATAATGAAGAACCATTTATATTATAAAGTCTAGCTGCGTATCAGGTTATCTATCAGCAGTCGTCGCCAGGCGTCACAACCTGTTACTCAAAGCTATGAGTGAACGATTGTTGGGTCGTGGAAAGGTCAAAATGCAGGTAATTGGTATCTTAATGAGGAAACTGGTCCATTTGGCTCTTGGGATTTTAAAATCCCAAAAGCCTTTCGACCCCAATTATTTGAACGCTACCTCTTGACAGGTCAAGACAGGATCTACAACTTTTTGACAATGGTGCAATATGTTTGACGGTTTCTACAACTGTCCGAAACCTTTTTTAGGCTTATCTTTTTTCTTTTTCTTCTTCTGCTGGGCCCCCATATAGCCGCGGGAACCGGGCTGCATTCCGGGGCCGCCCATTCCCGGCAATCCTCCCATTCCTGTAAAGCTGCCTTGACTCATTTGCTGCATCATTGTACGCATTTTCTGGAAATCGCTGACCAGCTTAGTTACATCGTTTTCAGCGTAGCCTGCGCCTTTGCCGATGCGGCGGCGACGGGATGGAGAACTTGCTAAAAGTTCGGGATTACGGCGTTCTTCAACTGTCATGGAATTGATCATGGCTTCGGTGCGTTTTAGCTGCACTTCTCCCTGTCGCATTTGTTCATCTGAGAGTTTGTTCATCCCCGGAATCATTTTCATGATGCCGCCGAGGGAACCCATATTTTTTAACAGTCTGGTTTGTTTGAGAAAGTCAGTAAAGTCAAACTTAGCCGTGAGCATTTTCTCTTGCATTTTCTCGGCATCGGCGATGTCGAATTCTTCTTGCGCTTTTTCTACTAGCGTCAAGACATCGCCCATTCCAAGTATTCTCGATGCCATGCGATCGGGATAAAATGGTTGCAATGCTTCCACTTTTTCGCCTACGCCGACAAATTTAATCGGCGCGCCGGATATTTGCCGCACTGATAAAGCTGCACCGCCCCGGCTGTCGCCGTCTAATTTGGTTAAGATTGCGCCGGTAATACCGATTTGTTCGTGAAAGGTGCGGGTTAAATTTGCTGCTTCTTGGCCGGTCATGGCATCAACAACTAATAGCGTTTCGTGAGGTTGTACTGTTTGTTTGATGCGGCTCAATTCTGCCATCATGTCTTGATCGATTTGCAGGCGGCCTGCTGTATCGACGATGATGGTATCGATGCCAATTTGTTTGCCGTGTTCGATGCCTTGGCGGGCAATTTCTACGGGGTCAATGTCTTTACCTAATTCAAATACGGGTACGTCGATTTGTTTGCCGAGAGTCAGCAATTGGTCGATCGCCGCAGGTCGATAAATGTCGGTTGCAACTAGCAGTGCGGTACGATTTTGTTTGCGGAGGTGCAGCGCTAGTTTGGCCGTAGCTGTGGTTTTCCCGGTTCCTTGCAAACCTGCCATCAGGATAACTGTGGGCCCAGAGTCGTCGGTGGCTAGGGGCACGTTGGTTTCCCCCATGACTCGGACGAGTTCGTCGTGGACGATTTTGATGAATTGTTGGTCGGGACGGACGCCTGAGACGACTTCTGCGCCTTGTGCTTTTGCCGCTACCTCTTCGATGAAGTTTTTGACGACTTGGAGGTTGACATCGGCTTCCAGAAGGGCGCGGCGGACTTCTTTGAGAGCGTCTTGGATGTTGGACTCGGAGATTTTATTCTGTCCGCGCAGTTTTTTCCAGGTGGATTCGAGTCGATCGGCGAGGGCTTCAAACATAGGGCATTGTTGGCTAGTCAGCATTTTTAATTTTAAGCTAAATGGGAGTTTTTGGATGGGGGTTTGGCTGAAAGTTGAATGTTTTTATCTTCTAACGGCTGATGAACGCGGATTGATGCTGAAACTACTTCAAATTCATGTAGTAGGGTAGGTTTAAACAAACCCTACTTGAGAACATTTCATATTGGTGAAAACACTTCTTCTCGCTCCTTCTTTCTTCCTTCTGACTCTTTCCTCCTGGCTCCTGGCTTCTGGCTCCTAACTCCAATTTCTAGCTTGGCTGCAAAAGTGAGATGCTCCCGCCCTACTTTTTGGCATATGATTAAAGTATTTCCGTCACCTTGCAACCATTTTATTGTCTGCTTATGCCCAAAAAGATTTTAGAAGTCACAAGCCTGCTGCTAAAAGCTGGGTTTACTTATCTTGTAAGGATTCATGTCAAAAAAACTTTAGTGGCAAAAGCTGGTAAAATAAACGAATGAAAAAGCCAGCAGCCACCAGACAAAAATAAAAAACAGAAAGCGAGGCGTTGAGCCAAGCTGAACTAGTGGAGATGCTGCAGAAGATGCAAAAAGTTATTGAATAATTGCAAGAAAAACTAGTTATTGCTATGGGCTAAAGTCTAACAACCAGTCCGACTTCATCAAAATCTTCATTCACGGATCCTAATCAGGGTAAGCTAATCTAATTTGGTATAATATGAACTGGACAAAGTTAATAAAATAAGCATAAGAGACTCTGTATACAGCACACTTGACTCCTAACACAGATCAGCGAGAGGACAGTAATACTGTAGTTGAAAATATTAAAAAATATCGGGTAGTGCTAAACAAGTAATGATGCATTGTAATAATGGATGAAATACTAGATTGCACCGATATGATTTTCTAAAGATTTTGAAAAGGACAAAGTTTTTCGGACTAGCCGAGACACCCGTTGCCTCAACGTATTGTTGAAGCGCTCAATGTAGCTGGTGAGAGCCTGTTTCTTTTCCCAGCGCTTTCCGGTCGTTTGGTCGGTAGAACAGCCCCATACGCTGCCCAAAAGTCCGTGTATGCAACTGCACATTGGCGGTAGACAGGTGGTAACGATTGCCACAATTGGCGGGCTGCGGCTTCATCCCGGCTTCCAATGTAAACACCCACAATCTCGCGGGTGTCTGCATCCAGGGCCAACCAGACCCACTGTTTGTTTCCCTTGTTATCGACAAAGGAACACAACTCATCACACGCTCATTGTTAGCCTCCCCTTTTTTTGGGTGTAACTTGGACTTGGCGTGACACCCCAGCATATTTCTCATTGATGTAGGTTTGTAGCCATTGCTCAGACACCTGTGTTGCACGGGCAATGCCAGCGAGGGAAATGCGTTCCAGCAGCAAGCGGTCAATCAATGCCCGGGTTGATGTATCAATCACTTTCTTGTGCGGATGCTCAACAAATTGCCGTCCACACTCATGACACTTAAAGCGCTGTTTACCGTTGTGGATGCGACCGTTTTTGACAGTTCGGAAAGATGTACAGATGGGACAAGCAGGCATGAGCAGACAAAGATAACCAGGAAATCAACTTTTTTAACTCTTATATCACTTATCATTACATCTTGAGCGCTACCAAATATCCTATATGTTTCAAGCCTTTAACAACAAAACTGCCGATGCTCATAAAAATTTTCGTTTTGACATAAAACTAACAGAAGTGACAGATATCGGGTGTATTCAAAAAAGTTTAGTTCACCACTTCCACGAGTTCAAAGATCCCAGAGTAAAGAGAACTAAAAAACATCAACTCCCAGATATCTTATACCAATTTCCTAATGTTCTGCTACAGATATAGCCTCTAAAATGAATTGCCATCCCGTCAAAGAAGCAATGACTTCATTCGTCAACTTGTTTAACTCTTTTTGCACGGCAGCTCTCAACTCTTCTATTTGTTCAAATCTCAACCATTTTAATTGTTCTTTTATATCAATACTCCGGACAGTTTTTAAGCAGCCAGAGTACCATAAGACAAGACTGAAGGAAGATTTGGATGATTTAAAATCA
>NZ_JAUBQR010000385.1:0-2857 GCF_036701385.1 Microcoleus sp. Pol12B4
CAGTTGATGGCGTTTAATGGGTTGACTGCTGAGGCGTTGACTAAAAGGGCGATCGAGCTAGTTCATTAAGTTAGAATGTGAGTGAATGCCCCTGCCTGGCTTGTGCTGGGTAGGGGCTAGTAATATTCAAGTAGGATGGTGATACCTATGACAGCAAAAATTTTAGAAGAAATAGGTACGCTTGCAGAACAGCGATTGATTCTCCCCGGTTATTATACTTGGGAGCAATTTGAGGCGATCGAATCTTTGATGGCTGACTCTCCTGGTTTACGGATAACTTATCTTGATGGGTGGATCGAGTTTATGACACTGAGCCAGGCACATGAAAGCTTTAAAAAAGCGCTCGCTATATTACTGGAAGCATACTTTTTTGAACTCGGAATTGAATTCTTTGCTGTAGGGAGTGCAACTCGCAGAGACCGGGCAAGAGATGTATCATTTGAACCAGACGAGTCTTATTATATAGGTTCAAGAAAAGAGCATCCCGATTTAGCCGTGGAAGTAACGATTACTAGCGGTAGCACAAATAAACTAGGTAAATATCTGCGACTTCGCATTCCAGAAGTTTGGTTTTGGGAAAATAATCGGCTTGCTGTCTATCGGCTGCGCGAGGATGATTATGAGCAAGTTTCAAGAAGTGAGTTTTTGCCGGAGTTGGATTTAGCATTGTTGGTACGCTGCGTTTTAATGCCTTCAATAATTGAGGCAAGGACAGAGTTTCTTAATGGGGTTCGGCAGCAGTAATTTGGTCGATTAATAAAATTTACGCAACAAATTGGTTGATCTGCTATAATTGCAGGGTTAAACACTGACTTTTTGTCAACCGCAACGCAACACAGTAGAATAGGTAAGTATTGTTATTCTACAGAAAGGGTTATACCTAACAAAATTTAACACACTTTGAACTATGTCCCTGCAAGATGAAATTGATAAAACAAGGCAAGAAATTCGGACTGATGGCTACTCAATGTCTATTGGAGAGTGGATCAGCCTTTATGAAAAGAGTGAGATCGATATCCATCCAGATTTTCAAAGATTTTTTCGTTGGTCCGATCACCAAAAATCAACCTTCATAGAATCGATTTTGCTAGGTATACCTATTCCACCAATTTTTGTTAGCCAAAGAGATGATGGTGTTTGGGATGTTGTAGATGGTGTTCAGAGACTATCAACAATATATGAATTTGTCGGTATTTTGAAAAAAGATGAACCAGAAAAAGATGAATCAGAAAACAATACACAGCCAGTAGCCTTACAAAAAACTACATATTTAGCTTCTTTAGAAGGGAAAAAATGGGACGACCCAAACGATAGAGAGAATTCTTTCACTCAAACACAGCGTTTATTGATTAAACGCTCAAAAATTGCTGTCAATATTGTTGAGAAAGAAAGCGATGAAATGATTAAATATGAGCTATTTCAGCGACTGAATACAGGAGGTTCAGTTGCTACACCTCAAGAAGTGAGAAATTGCATTCTTTTGATGTTGAATAAAGATTTATATCAATTGATGCGTTCACTGGCAGATTATGAACCATTCAAAAAGTGTACGGCTTTAAGCGATAGGCTCTATGAAGAACAGTATGATATGGAATTAGTATTACGTTTCATACTTCTCTTTGACAAGGATGAGAGAAAAATTAAAAAGTTGGGTGGTGATGTTCACGTTTTCCTGACGCAAAAAATGCGGGAAGTTGCTTCTAATAAAGAGTTAGATTATCGCCATATAGAAACAGCATTCAAAACAACATTCGATCTTCTGAATGAAACTACAGGTGAGAATAGTTTCAAGAGATATAAATCTGAACAAGACAAGTTCATTGGTGGTTTTCTATTATCATTATATGAAGTGGTAGCATTGGGAATCGGATATAACTATAAAAATCCACCTCAAACAAACCAGATATCTGATCGTGTAAAAACTATTTGGTCAGATCGGACTTATCAAAAATGGTCGGGAGCAGGCGTGAATGCTGCAATACGTTTACCTTACCTGATTCCGCTTGGTAGAAAAGTATTTTCCCCCTAATGAGTATCCGAACTGCTGAACAATTAAGTGATAAGCTTTCCACCGATCTTGCTTGGCGAAAGAAGGAACTTTCGGAACTCAAATCCTTGGTAGAATGGAGAAATGTTTCTTCTCAAAGGCATAGTGCGTTGATTCGGAGTGGAATATGTATTCTCTATGCCCATTGGGAAGGTTTTGTCAAATTAGCATCAAATAGTTATCTAGAGTATGTTGCTATGCAAAAGCTTCGCTACGATCAGCTTAATAGCAATTTTTTAGCTTTAGCAATGAAGACAAAATTGAACGAAGCTAGAGACACAAATAAACCGTCATTATATATACCTGTGTGTGATTTCTTCCTTTCTAACTTAAATACTAAATGCTCTTTGCCATACAAAGACAAAGATGCAATTTCTACAGCATCCAATCTGTCTTCTGACATTTTGAAAGAAATAACTTCTACTCTGGGAATAGACTTTTCTGTCTACTCTACTAAGTCGGTATTAATCGATATTAAGCTTTTGAAAACAAGAAATGAAATTGCACATGGTAACTATTTGACAGTTGACAGAGAAGAGTATATAGAATTACACACAGAAATTATGGGAATGCTTGATATATTCAGCAATCAGATTCAAAATGCTGCTCTTAATAAGACCTATATGCGAAATTTACCTTAGATAAGTTATTTTTTTTATAAGGGTTTGAAGCTTACTCGCGGAGGTACAATCACCAATCCCAGCATTAAGTTCATCTCACATTGAATTACCGATATAGCAATCCTAAATGATTTTCTGTGTGTAAGTATATTGACGTATTTTGGGGAAATCAAATTTATGTTCGTTAGTA
>NZ_JAUBQR010000070.1:0-28356 GCF_036701385.1 Microcoleus sp. Pol12B4
GAATCCTTCAAAACTTTGGACGGACAAAACCGCAATTTGCAAGCTCAAAATCTGTTAATTACTGCTAGCGACAAACCCGTTGCCTTAGCTGGGATAATGGGCGGCGAAGATACGGAAGTTCACGAAGGAACGCAAAATTTAGTTTTGGAAGCCGCGATTTTTGACCAGGCAACGATTCGCCGTTCTGCGCGCGCTCAAGGCCTGCGGAGCGAGGCTTCGATCCGCTACGAGCGGGGGGTGAATCAGGCGGCTTTGACGACGGCCTGCAACCGCGCTGTAGCCCTCATTTTGGAGTTGGCTGGAGGCGCTGCGACGGTGCAGAAAACGGCGAGTTCGGGCGATGATTTGAGTTTTTCGCGATCGCTCGAATTGCGTTTAGACCGAGTAAATCTGGTTTTGGGGCAGTTGAAAAGAGGACAAACTGGCGGTTCTAAATATCTGGAACCGGAAGAGGTAAAAAATATTCTCATAGCCTTGGGCTGCGAAGTTGTGCCGACGGAAAAAGAACGGGTGTTTGCGATAACTGTTCCTCCTTACCGCTACCGCGATTTAGAAAGGGAAATCGATTTAATTGAAGAAGTTGCCAGACTCCACGGTTATGACAATTTCTGCGATACTTTGCCCAGCAAAACGGAACCCGGTTATCTGTCACCAGAATATGCGGCAATTCGGAATGTGCGATCGGCTTTTCGGGCGGCAGGGTTGACGGAGTTGATGCACTATTCTTTGGTGAAAACTGAGGGAGACAATCAGGTGGTGCTGGCGAATCCGCTATTTGTAGAGTATTCGGCTTTGCGGACAGAAATGCTGTCGGGTTTGATTGATGCTTTCCAGTACAATTTGGAACAGGGAAATGGCGCACTAAACGGTTTTGAAGTCGGCCGCATTTTCTGGAAAGATGGGGATGCAATGAAGGAAGCCGATGCAGTTGCGGGGATTATCGGCGGCGATCCGACTGTGTGGAAATGGCAGCAGGGAGGGCGCGATCGACCTTTGACTTGGTTTGAAGCCAAGGGGGTTTTGGAAAGCGTGTTTCAGGGGCTGGGTTTGGCGGTGGAATATCAAAGCGACTCCTCTAATACACGCTTGCATCCTGGCCGCACCGCTGCGTTATCGTTAAACGGGAAACATTTAGGGGTTTTCGGACAGTTGCACCCGCAATTGCAGCAACAAAAGGATTTGCCTGAGCAGGTTTACGTGTTTCAATTAGATTTAGCGGTGCTGTTGGGTGAATTAGGGCGATCGAGCAACTTAACTCGCAAGTTCGCGGGTTATTCGAGTTTCCCCGCTTCTGACAGAGACATTGCTTTCTTCGCACCGGTTGAAGTTGCGGTTACTGAGATGCAGAGTGCGATGAAAAAGGCGGCGGGTAGTTTGCTGGATTCCGTGGAACTGTTCGACGAATATCGGGGCGACAACGTACCGGCGGGACAGCGGAGTTTGGCTTTTCGGTTAATTTACCGCGCGGGCGATCGAACTTTGAGCGAAACCGATGTCGAACCGGCACAACAAAAAGTTCGCGATGTTTTAGTTGAGAAATTCGGCGTTAGTTTGAGAAGCTAAAGAGGCCGCTACTCACCAATGGAAACCGCCAGGGAATGGATTCCCTGGCGGACTCAGTTTTTAAAGTTAATTAAATTGTCACCAACGGCCGCAACATCTCCCCAACCATAAAATAAAAATCAGGAAATTGCAAAGGAGAAATACTCGCATCATCTCCAAGAACTACTATACTCTCATAGCCATCCTGAGTCGGCTCTCGAAATACGTGAAGTTGCCGATTATTAACATCCAAAACCCAATAATCAGCAATTCCTGACTGAGCATAAATAGTCGCTTTTATCCCGCAATCTGTTCTCAGCTTAGTATCAGCAACCTCAATAATTAGATAAATTTCTGATGGAGTTGGATGATGGTCTTCATAGTAAAGTGGATCGGGTACGACTACAGCAATATCGGGTTCAGGTTCCGAGTAATCATTGAGCCGAACTGGATCTTGCAGCCGCACCAATATCCGTTGTCCCAAACGGTTATTCAGTAACTTATCTGTCCGTGTCACTGCTGCACTGTGTGCTGTTCCTTTTGCTGCCATCTTTACTATCTGTCCTGCCAATAATTCTACTCGTTCGTCTTCCTCAAAAATACCAATTTCTGCCATGCGGTGATACTCTTGAACCGTCAACAAACGAATGTCTAATAAAGTCATAGCAATCTTCTCCTATCTAACAAACCTCTCTCTTTTCCCTCTTCCTCTGCGCCCTCTGCGCCCTCTGCTGTTCATTAATCTTATCGTTAAAATTTTCGTTAAATCCTGTTACTCTTATTGTACAATAACTTTTAAACAAATTTATCTAAGGCTCAAACCGTGACCAAATATGTGATGTGGGGAAGTTACTGCGAAGACGTTCTCGAAAAACGCGCTCCGTTTCGAGACGCTCATTTAGCCGGATTGGCTAAGCAGAAGGAATCGGGTGTGTTAAGTACGATCGGGCCAACCAAAGATTTAACAAAAGTTTTTGCAATTTACGAAGCCGAAGATGAGGCGGCCGTGCGACAATTGGTGGAAGCCGATCCTTATTGGGTAAATGGGGTTTGGACTGAGTACGATGTGAAAGAGTGGATTCAAGCTTTTTGAAGGGGTTAACAGGGTGAACATCTTAAGATTGGATGACAGCGATTTAGTTCCAGTGGACTATGGCGATTTGCTGGACAAAATTTTAGAAGTTTTGCAGGCAAAGAATCCGTTTAGCGTTTCGGACGATAAGCATCGTTTACTAATAGATATTGACGCGGTAGCAGCTCAAATAGCCACTTCGCAAGTGTTATCGCCTTTGGGTTCTTTTGAACGCCTCGCACGTTCTGCTACTGTTAATTTTCCGGCGGAAGTTGAAACTAAATTTGGCAATCAAATTAGACAAATTAGAGAGTGTTTGCGTCAAGATTTAGCATCTGCTGTGGGAGGGAATGATGCTATTGAAAAGTTTGTCTCTAACTTAATTGAGCCTTTAGAATCACCAGTTTTTCAGGGAAGCGGTCAAGAATTAGGCTTCAAATATGATTTTGCCAAATCCTCTCCTACCTTAGCGAAAAAGAAGCTAACTTTGCAGCGCCCAAATACTGTTGGGACAACGGCAATTTTGAAGCTGCATAAATTGACTATCGCCGTGCGAGATTCAGACATCTTTGGGCAACAACTCAAGGAGGGTTTACAAAATTACATTGATGAAAATGCTGAGAGTGAAAGCGATAAGCAAGAACTGCGTTATCGGCTTGATGAGCTGGTTAAAGATGGAAATTCTGATTTCCACAAGTTGCTCAAAATTGTAGACAAAGAAACTCTAGGCAAGCTAAAAAAAGAAGCTCAAATTACCTACTTGGAGTATCTGCTAGAACACATCCGCACTAGCAACACAGATAGTGTTGGTATCATCTATTTAGAAGACTTGATCCAGAGGATTAGGTGGATCGAAGCATACATTAGCGATCGCACAAAAGATGACGGCTATTATAATGTCAATTATGCTGGTGTCACAGTTAACTACAGAGATATGTTTTCCAGAGCGGAAGTCTTAGAAGCACTTCCCATAATTCCGATTGTAGCAGGTTATTTAGGAGAAACCACAGACAGTCCTTTGAATGAACGTAAATATATTTTTGGTTTAAAACTGAAATTTGGCAACGAAGTTCAAGCCCGCGGCGGTGAACCTGTATTTGATTATAACCTGAATTTGCTAAATCCTGAAAGTGATGAACACAAAGCAGAATTAGCCGATAGCTACACTAGCGAAACATTTATCCGCAAGGTATTAAAAATAGCATTGTTGTACTATTTTGTGTTTGCTTCTCGCAGCAATCCTTTAGCAGCAGATTACAATTCTGAATCCGAACTAACTTACGATCCGAGACAAAGCTTTGAATCCGCCGTAATGCCGGTGTTGCAGGGTTCTGATGAACAGGCGAAACTGCGGATATTTAAAGGTATCATTAGAGGGTTAAATGAATATCATATTGAAGTTAAAATCGACCGTCTCAAGCAACTTTTGAAAAATTTTATAGACAGGCAAACAATTTTGCCAACTCGCACAGAGCCGCGACATATCAGCGTCAAAAGAGGCATCCTAGAAGACATCGATAATGCTTTAGGTCGATTTTTTAATGATGTTGTGCAACGAAATCCCAAACAAGCACTTCAGTATATCACCGTCGAACAATCGAGTATCAACGAAACAGCTATCTGTCAGCTACCAGTCAATATCATAATCGAAGATGTCCGCTATTTTTCTACTGATGAATTCCAAAATTTCAGCATGGAATACAACATTAAGGACATCGATACTTTGCCTATACTTTGGGTTCCTGAAAGTCAGATGAATGTATATAACAGCAGTTTTTCCAAGAAGTATAAATTGCTGTTGTTTCGTTATAATAATAAACGTTTAGATAGCAAAGACGGTTTGAAATCGGATGCAGCATTCGTTTACAAATTTTCTGTTTCACTGCTGTCTTATATTTGCCTGCAAATCTTGTTACACAATCAGAAAAAGAATTTGTTTATTCCGATGGTGAGACTTCACGAAGGCGACCACAATAACCCTTCGCCGTCGGAAAACTTTATGGCTAACGTTTCCAAAACATTGTCTCATCTGTTTAGTGAAAAATACCGATCGACTTCTCAAGGATTTCGCGTCAAGAAAAAACCGAATGGTTTCAGTATCCGCAACGGTTTAAGTTCCCTCTATTCAATCCTTCCTAAAAAGTTTAAATTTAGAAATGTTCCACTATCTCCAGAGTTGGACAATTTAGCAATTATTGTCGTATCAAGTTGCGAAAGCGATGCAAGAAAAGGTAATAGCGATCGCTTTCAGAGAAAAACTTGTTTGTTAGGCGAAGTGGCGGGAATTAAACGCCTATCAGAGGATACAATTCAAGTCGGAATGCTGAAAACTTTGTCAGAAAACTACAGCGTTCAACACCTTTACAGTCAGCCGTCAATCCTCGAAGATACTGTCAGCCAGCTATATAAATATGGATATCGCAATTTCCTATATATTGCACAAGCACCTTATACGAGCACGCTGCACATTACCCAGACGGATGAAGATGAGGAATTGTTTTTTATGTCTAAAAGCTTAATCAAAACCTTGAAAGGAGAGCGGCAAGATATCAGGATTTATCCGGTATTTTTTGATAAATATTACGTCCGAAGTCCTAAAGAACACAAGGGAGAATCTTTCTACATTCAGGATACAACGGAACTGGAAAGTTTATCAAAAGATCCCAGTCACCAAGCTGTGATGTTTTTTAATCTGTTTAATGGTATCAAAGTAGAGCAAGGGGAAAAGAACTTTTACAACGGTGTGATTTCTTACTCGACACTGTTGAAGATATATGAAGGCATTCTGGATGACCAAGATATTCGCCAAGGTTTGATGTACGATGGTGAAATTAAAGATACTTTACTGCACTATTTAAGCATCTTCCACTTTTCTAGGTATGAAGCCCGTCAACACATTAGTTTGAAACTCGATCCCTACGCTCATATTATCGGCGATGATTCAGTTGGTACTTTATCTGTATTTAGTCATGGAGGCGAGAGTGCAGATTTTAACTCGCTGGCTTTTTTGAATAAAGTAAGAGAAGTATTAAATGTCGGTGATAGAGGTACAAAATAATGATCGGTGAAGATTTTGGACGGCTGTTTGAAGTAGGATTCAATATCGGGATTCTGGCATATATTCAGCGGGAAAATTTAAGTCACAATTTTGGTGATTCATACCGTCTCGATTTGCAAAGGCTCAAATTGCCAAAGATGACGGCGGAAATGGTCAGGGAAGCCAATCTGCTGGCTAGTTTAGATGCTGAAATCGTTGATAAATGGAGTTTGTTCTTTGTTCAAAAAGGCTTTTTGGGCGGGTTGAATTTTTTCCGGGAGTACGTCAACTCTACTGGCTGGAATTTGCAGCGGTTGAAAATTGTGTATTGTCAGTGCAGTTTTAGTGATGCTAACAGTATCAGAACCTATAACAAGGGTGAGAAAGAAGGGTTTAAAGAGTTATTGTCTCAGTTGACACCTGCCAAACTTAGTTTATCAGATGATGAGATTAACTCGTACATCCGCCGCTACTCGCAAAAGGGTGAGTTTTTGCAGGCTGATACGCTGATGCTGTTACAGCAGGGGAATGATTTTAGAATTCTCTGCGTTGATTTGTCTGTGTTTTCTCCGACGCTAGCTCCCAAACCGGAGGATATCTATGAAATAGAAGTGATCCGAAAATATTTGATGAGAGAAATTAGCTATTTGCGATCGAAAAGTGTTTTTTCTAATCTGCGAATCGATACTAGCACTTTAGGTGTTGATTTCTCGGAGGATTTAAAACGCTATTTTACGGCTTTTAAGTATAAGGATAAGGAAAGCGCTAAGTTGATTCAGGCGGGTAGCTACGCTCACAGCTTCTACGGTTTTTTGCAAACAACTGGTATTATTCCTCATGATGCTGAGGTTTTGTTGAATGTTGTCGGTTATAGCGATCGCAATATTAGCACTATTTCCCTACGCCAGGACAAAATTCACCTGTTGGCAACTTGTGCCAAAATTTACCAGAATGAACCGAAAGGTAAAGAGATTAGCGATGCTCGCACCGAAGTTTTGGATGTTATTCAACTCAACGCGGCTCGCAGTTTTAAAGAAGGCAGAAAGTTTGTTGATTCTCTGTTAGGAATTGGTAAAAATGTCACTGAACCTGTACCTCATACAGAGCGGATTGATAATTTTGCTAATTCCATAGATATTATATCAGATAAACTGGCAGATGATTTGCAAATCGATCGCGGATTACATCTGAGAAATGCTCACGCTCAATTGATTGTGAAAGCGCTTCAGTCTGATGAAACTTATATCTTTTTGACTGGGAATCCGGGAATAGGTAAAACAACTGCGATCGCCAATTTCCTCAAAACCCATATCGACGAAGGTTTCTTATTCCTGTACGTCAGTCCCCGCAAGCAAGTAAACTTGGATATTATCGAAAAATTCAAAGATAAAAATACTGGTTTGCTGTGCGACGATCGATTATTTTGTATCAACACTAACGCCGATATCATCAAAAGCAATTCAGGACACTGTACCGTCAAGTACGCATCGAATAGCGATCGCGAAGATTTCACAAAAAAAACTGTTAGCTTCCTCAAGGATGATTCAGAAATTCATAGGACGGAATATCATCAATCAGAACTTGAAAAAAAGGGAGAAACAGTAATTAAACCCGTTAATTCCAAAGGAAATGGAGTGCTTAAGAGCATTTGCGAGGGTATATACGCGCTGATAAATTGTCAGGTATGTAATAATATCGTAGCTACCGTTTCTATTCAATCGGTGAAGATGAAAGAAAACCGACAAAATACCCTAGAGCATTTAGATAAAATTTTTCAAGATACTTACAATAAACGGGACAAACGGGCCATTCCCGCTAAGATGCAAGAAATATCCACTCGCATCAAACATATTTTCATTATGATCGATGAAATTACTGGAGATGATGGTGGCGTTGAGTTTTTAGCCGGAATTGCCAAGATTGTCAAAAAACATGAGTTGCACAAGCTGGAACACGGCTTTAATAATAAAATTATTGTCGCAGATGCTTCGATTGTTGACTGCGATGTGATTAAACAGCACCTTGATAACACGTCACCGGAACCGGACAAAATCTATTTTAAAAAGTTAGCGAAAGATTCGGAAGAAATTCAACCTTTACAAGTTATTCCTTTTAAATTCAACAATCTAGCTGCAAAGGTAATTAATGCGAATTCCTACCCGGCGCGCAGTTTAGAGATAAGTTACAAGGTATTTTTAGAAAGTGTTAAATATCAGGAATATGCGCCTTTAAAACAGAATAGTAATTTAGTCAAGCGGGTACAATCTGAAATAATTGAGGATATCAATCAGCGATTAGCAATCCCCGGTGTGGAACAAATTATAGTATATATTCAAAACAAGCAAAGATTGGCAGAATTAATTGAAAAAATCAAAAATAGTCGCGAAAAGTTTGAGCAGTTTACCGCTTATCTGGAAATTCACGCTAATATCTCGGAAGAGGAGAAAGAAAAAATACAGGAATACAAAAATACAGCTAAAGTAATCTTTATGACTGCATCGGGAAGTCGCGGACTTTCTTTCCCGAAAACTAAACACATTTTAGTAGATATTCCCCGCTTTCAGATTGAGAAAAATCTAATGGAAGTTATACAGGTGATTTATCGGGGACGCGGAGAAGATGAGAACGGTAAAACCCTTGATGGTGAAGACAAAGAATTGGTTTTTTACCTATCTGATACGGCAGTTTATTACGCTGATGATGCGGAACTTTCCCTACAAGAAAGCAAGTTGAGTTTGTTGAATTTACTGCTAATTCTCAAGACGGCGGTGATGACGCGAATTTCGGGATACGGTTATTTAGGTAGGGAAAAGTTTTTGATCATTCCCATCGGTGGTAAGTCGGTTTCCGCAGTCGGGGATACTTTTAGCAGCAAAATGGCGGCTCTAATTAAGACATTAAAGAGCGAGAGCCAGCGAGGAAATATGTTGTTTAAGGAGGTTTATACGAGTCTGGAACAGCTTTTGGGTCGCGGGGAGTTTGTTTTGACAAATTCTAATAAGTCTCGTCAAAAGGGCGATTCTTATCTGGAAATGCGGGATAATTTTAATCGTAAGTTTTTGGAGAAGTGCAATCCTCTTGATGGTTTGTTGAGCTATGATAATTTAGAACTCGGTCATGTTTGCGGTAGTTTGTTGCTCGTACCTCTAGCTAAGCAAAATTTGGTAGAAACATACCAGATGTCGCTGCATCGAGAAATTAAGGAATGTCTAGAGAAGAAGTTGCTGCACAAAATGCGTCTAATTAGGGATAGCGATTCGTCCCCGGAGAATGTAATATCGGCTATAAGAGGAGGTGCGATCGAGTTATTGCAATTTCTCAACAGCGAAGTCGAGAAAACTCAGTATCTCGAAGAGCAGAGTCAGCAGTTCGATCGCTATTATGCCATACCACTGTTTGCTTTCGTTAGCGGGGAAGAAATGCAGGAGTATTTTGCTAACAGTAAGCTGGAAGAACCGGAAGACAGGCGGTTTCGGGATATTTTGTCGGCTTATGTGCGATCGATCTACCCTGTAGATAGTGTAATGCCGATCGGTCACAAGTATCAAGATTTCCCATTTATCGTGTTTAGAAGCTACAGTTTAGAGCAAAGTCGAGAAAAGATTTTTACAGATAAATATCTTTTAAGTTCCAACGAGTTGAACGTGCTTAATTTAATTTTGTCGAAGCAGGTAAACTGAAACTTGTAGGGTGCGTCATACAATTTTAGATTTTAGATGGGGAATCAAGGATGACTATGGGGGTTTGGAGTTTACCTACAGTTGCATTCTTGTTTGAAACGGCTATCAGTTAGCTGTCACCCTATCCGCACCGAAAATAAAACTATTCTGACGCACCCTACTTGCTACTTGCTAACTTCAAACGGAGTGGATTTTCCCCCCAAAGCTTCGACGATAGTGCGAGTATTAGCCGACATCATTTTCACATAAGAATCGCCCTCGCTTCCTGCCGCCCCAATCGAATCAGAATAAAGTTGCTGCGCTGCCAATTTCACCCCCGCTTCCTCCGCCACAGTTTTAATCAGTTGCGGGTTAATTGTAGTCTCCGCAAAAATAGCAGGCACTCCCGCAGCTTTCACAGATTCTACTAACTTTTGCACCGTTTGAGCGCTCGGCTGTTCCTCCGTACTAATCCCGATCAAACTGCCAGCAATTCCCAATCCGTAAATGCGACTGTAATATTGAAAAGCATCGTGAGTTGTTACTAATTTGCGCTTATTTTCGGGGATAGTTTTAATCTCTTGTTCGATCCAACTATCCAAACGTTTTAACTCTGCAGTAAGTTTCACAGCATTCTGCGTAAACTTCTGCTTATCTTCCGGCGATAGCTCGATCAGTGCATCCCGAATTGCTTCTACCATTTGAACTACATTTTCCACATTTCCCCAAACGTGCGGATCGGGTACGGTATTGCCTTCTTTATTCATTAGCAAAGGCTTGACAACTTCGCCCACTGCTAATTTCCGTGCCTTAATTCCGGCGGCATTCATCATCCTAATTAATCCCGGTTCCAAATTGTAACCGTTATACAAAATTAAGTTAGCTTTTTCTAAAGCTTGAGAATCTTTGGGCACCGGTTCGTAAACGTGAGGATCGGTTCCCGGCTGCAAAATTCCTGTTAGCTGAACTTCGCCTCCCGCTACTCGATCGGTCAAATCCTCAATAATTGTACTCGTAGCAACTACCTTGGGTTTAGCATCTGCCTCTGGAGAGAGGCGCTCGCCCTGAGTTGAAGCACAACTAAATAAACCCACAGTCAAAATGCCACAGGCAATAGTTCTAATCCAAAATACCTTGGACTTGTCCAATCCAGGGCGGGCGGTTTCAATCCCCGACTCACCGCTAAACTCCCCTTTATCGGATTGCTTCACAATTGCCGTCGGTTTTAACCGACTTGAGATTTTCGCCACAAAACCTATGGTTTGAGGGGTTTCCAGCTTGGACTGTCGCATTATCTACCTCTGGTGCGTTCCCGATTATTCCTATTTACCGATGATTTCATATTCTTTTCATTTTTACAGTAAACTTAATAAAAAGGAGATAGAGTCACCGCAATGAATACCGCCGCCTTCCCCAACGAGAATCCTTGGTCTAAAATGGTTTGCCACCTCAAAGACAGCGCTACCGACACTGAAATTATCAATGTTAAGCACTTAGCAGTAAACTACCGCACGGTAGAGGCACTCAAAGATATCAGTCTTTCCGTCAAACCGGGAAGGCTGACAGGTATTATTGGGCCCAACGGTGCCGGCAAAAGTACGCTGATCAAAGCAATGTTGGGCTTAATTCCGGCAGCTCGCGGCACTGTTACCTGGGGCGAAGAAGCGATCGCCGATCGACTCGAAACAGTAGCCTACGTGCCGCAGCGATCGCAAATTGACTGGAACTATCCCGCCACCGTTTGGGATGTCGTGATGATGGGAAGAGTCAGAAAAGCCGGATGGTTTCGCCGCTTTTCGGCAGCTAGCCGCCGCACCGCTGCCGATGCCTTAGAAAGAGTAGGCATGAGTGCTTACAAAGACAGACCGATCGGACAACTTTCCGGCGGACAGCAACAGCGAGTATTTCTAGCGAGAGCATTAGCCCAAGAAGCCGCTATTTTCTGCTTTGACGAGCCGTTTGTCGGCGTTGACCAAAAAACTCAAAATATCATTTTTGACATTTTCCACCAACTAGCAAATGCGGGAAAAATCGTCTTAGTAGTCAACCACGACTTAGGCGAATCAATTACCAATTTTGACGATTTAATTTTGCTAAATACAGAATTGATTGCCGCTGGTTCCCGCCAAGAAGTGCTAACCCAAGAAAACCTTTACCGCGCCTACGGCGGACAAGTAATGTTTTTTGCCGGACAAGCCGCTTAATTAGCTAGCAGTAATTAATCTACGAGTTACGCTTGTGAACCCAGTTTCTTGGATAATATTGGGTTTGGCAACGATAAATCTCCGATTAAACCCGGTTGCTTTGGTTGTTAGTCATTAGTTAACTGTGATGTTATAATTTTATGCTACAAACCTTAATTGAGCCGTTGCAGTACGGATTCATGCAGCGATCGCTCATAATTGCCATTCTCGTCGGCATCGTCTGCGCGATCGTCGGCAGCTACCTAATGGTACAGCGGCTGGCCTTGCTCGGAGACGCAATCAGCCACTCGGTTTTGCCCGGATTGGCGATCGCATTTATCCTCGGAGCAAACATATTTATCGGCGCGTTCATTGCCGGAGTTTTGAGTACAGTAATCATAGCTTGGATCAAAGCTCGATCGACAATCAAAGAAGACGCCGCAATGGGCATCGTATTTTCGGCATTCTTCGCCCTCGGCATCACCCTAATTACGATCGTCCAAAAAGACAACAAAATCGACCTCAACCACTTTCTTTTCGGCAACATCCTGGGCGTTACTGCCGAAGATGCGATCGACACAGCCGTCATAGTCGCCGTAGTCTTATTAGTTGTAGTTTTGTTTTACAAAGAGCTGCTATTTTACACATTCGATCCATTAGGAGCGCAAGCAACAGGTTTGCCAGTAAACCTGCTCAACTTCGGACTGATGGTACTCATCGCCCTCACAATAGTTGCCAGCCTCAAAGCCGTTGGCGTAGTGCTTGTTTTGTCCCTATTAATTACACCCGCAAGTACCGCCTATCTCCTAGTCACTCGTCTCCACCAAGTAATGATTTTAGGCGCAATAATCGGAGTTATTTCCAGCATTAGCGGAATGTATCTCAGTTACTTTTATAACTTACCATCCGGCCCCGCAATAGTTTTAGTTGCCTCGGGATTCTTTGTGCTATCATTGCTGTTCAGTCCCACTCAAGGAATCCTCACCCAGCCCCGCACACACTCCGGTCAAATTCCTCCAATATGGCGGGAATTAAAAAATTTAACTAAAGGCCGATAACAATTAACTTTGTGGTAACGCTTCAGCGCCGCCCCTCCCATTGTTAATCTGAATCTTGGTTAATCCCCGTGGATGTGTGGTTCAAAAAAGCCTCTTCAATTAATACCCGTAACTGCGAATCGTCGGCTGCATCGAGATTTGGTAAAAAGTGTTTTTTTGAGGAGCGCGAGAAAGCAAAAATGGGATGATACCGAATCGGGCGATCGCAACTGCCAAATATTCGTCACAAAAGACAGTACAATAACAAAAGTTAAAATTTCACCCAAACAGAGCTACTCAGTTAAAAAACATGACAGTCAAAGTAGGAGACACCGCACCCGATTTTACCTTACCATCTCAAACTGGCACATCAGTCAGCCTCAAAGATTTTAAAGGTAAAAAAAACGTCATAGTCTACTTTTACCCCAAAGATGACACACCCGGATGTACAACGCAAGCTTGCGCTTTTCGAGATAGCTACGAAGTCTTAAAAGACGCGGGTGCAGAAGTCATAGGAATTAGCGAAGATTCGCAGCAGTCTCACCAGAATTTTTCTGCCAAATATCAGTTACCTTTTACTTTGTTGAGTGATACGGGGAATAAAGTTCGGCAATTGTACGGCGTTCCAGCTACCCTGTGGATTATGCCCGGTAGAGTAACTTATGTCATTGACAAAGAAGGCGTTGTCAAGCATATTTTTGACTCGATGTTAGACTTCAAAGCACACGTTGCAGAATCACTCAAAACGTTAGAAACCATCAAAAGTTAGATGGATTTGCTTAAAATATATTGTTGGTAGTGAGGACGAAAGTCCTCATCCATCATTGTCTAAAAAACAAGAAAAAACTAAATTCCTGACTGCGAACTAATGGTTTTTAGTTAGGAAGAAAGTTCTGAGACTAGAGATTTTCCCGTACCCAATTTTTAAAAGCTTGAATAGCGTGGGTTCTACCAGCAACTTGACTCTGCTGAGTGTACTGATTCACCAGTTCGACAATCGGGATATTGGGGAAAGTGGGACTCACATCAGACTCAATATATTGTTCGGCTTGCAAGACGTTGATTTGTAGCCCTCGCCGTGCGTATCGCCAAAGTTCTGGCACTCCTAGAATTTGATAATTATCCAACTGCGTGCGAGAGGTGAGATCAATTTCTATAGCTAAATCTGGGGGCGGATCAACACTCATATCGAGGCGATTTTTACCGATAACGGCTGCTTGATTTTGAATGTAAAAACAGGTATCCGGTTCGACAGCCTGACTCATGCGTTCATTTTTCAATGTTGTCGAACCTAACGACTCAAATGCTATTTGTCGTGTTTCCAACAAAATTTTTACCATGTCGCCAATAATTTCTTTGGCTTTTTCATGTTCGGGCAGAGGAACCATAATTTCTAACCGTCCGTTACTATAGGAAAGGCGGGAAGCGCGACGTTCTCCCAATTCCACCAAAATACTTTCAAATTGTTGCCAGTTAACATCCTCAACCAGTAATTGCTGCCCCGGTTGAATCTTCAATTGTCTTAACTCCAATAGCATAATTGTTCATCCATTTTCTCTAGGAAATATCGCCCAAGTCCTGACTACAAATCATTATATTAAAAAATAAGAAAGGACTAAAGCCCTTACTAAAAACTCGTGGTTCGTAGTAAGGACTTTAGTCCTTTTTTGCTAACGGCTTGCAGCCATTAACAACTAGCACTCAGCAATTATCTAGCTTTTCGCAACACTCGATTTTTCAGATGTAGCGCTTTCGGCATTTTTGCCATTTTTGCTATTACCGTTACCGTTGCTGTGGCGGGGTTGGATAACTCCATAGCCGCTGTGACTCTTGCGTTCGTAGAGCACGTTAATTTCGCCTGTTTCCGCATTACGGAACATATAGAAATCGTGATCGATAATCTGCAATTGTTCCAAAGCTTCTTGCACAGTCATTGGAGGCATGGCAAAATACTTAGTCCGCACCACCTCAGCAGGAAGTTCGGGAGTTCGATCGCCAATCAGATCCGCTACTACAGGATGTTCTTCAACTGCCGTAACCGTTTTAACACTACTGTGGGTCTTGTTGTCGTGGCGTTTTTCCTTAAATTTCCGCAGTTGACGAGCTATCTTGTCGGCAACCAAATCGATGCTGGCATACAGGCTTTCCGTGCTTTCCTCAGCCCGAATAACGCTGCCGTTAGCATAAATTGTCACCTCAGCAGTCTGCTTAGGATTGATCCTGGGGTTACGAGCCACCGATAGATGTATGTCCACTTCAGTAGTCAAAGTTTGAAAATGGCTAACTGCCTTTTCAACCTTTTGATTGACGTACTCGCGAATCGCATCGGTGATTTCTATATTTTTACCCTGGATAACAAGCTTCATAGAGCTCCCTCCCTTCTGTAACTTGGGTATATTTTATACAATAGCACTATGTATTCTGGAAAACACTTATCTTCCAAATCTTTTATTATATGTTGACAATTCTTGATTTAAACTGGGCCAATATTCCGTAAAAATACTATTGATTTTTTGCATGGTTTCTCCTCTAATCCATCAACCGCTAAATACACAAGCCTGCTTGCTCCTCGATTGGGGACAAGTTCCCTACTCCCAAGCTTGGGAAATCCAGCAAAAACTCGTGCAAGAACGCCGCGACCAAGCAGATTTGCCAGATGTCCTGATTTTGCTGGAACATCCGCCGGTTTACACTTTGGGAATGGGAGCAAAGCTGGAATTTCTGAAATTTGACCCGAGGCAAACTCAGCCAGAACTGCACCGAGTTGAGCGGGGTGGCGAGGTGACTTACCACTGTCCTGGCCAATTGGTGGGCTATCCGATTTTAAATTTGCGCCGTCACCAGCAAGATTTGCACTGGTATTTGCGGCAGTTAGAAGAAGTGCTGCTGGGGGTGCTGGAAGTTTTGGGGTTGAAGGGTTCGCGGGTTCCCGGTATGACTGGAGTTTGGGTGGATGGGTGCAAGGTAGGTGCGATCGGCATTAAAGTCAGCCGCTGGATTACGATGCACGGTTTTGCTTTAAATGTTTGTCCGGATCTCGCCGGTTTTGGGCAAATTGTACCTTGCGGGATTCCCGATCGACCTGTTGGGAGTTTAGAGCAGTTTATCCCCGGAATTGAGGTCGATCAAGTGCGATCGATCCTTGTCGCTGAGTTTGCTCGCGTTTTTGCAGTGGAAATTGTGCGATCGAATGTGTAGCGTGCGTCGCTGTCAACCTTACTACTAACGATCGTAGTGCGAGCGCTCTTAAATTATCAAAAACATCAGGCTTAATTCTCCACCCAATCACTTAAAAACTCCAGACTAAGGATGCTAAATATCGAATCGAATTAACGCGGCGGTGTTTGCGAGACTTGAGGGTATTATAGAGAGCATTTTAACGGTCTGTACTTACTGATTCAAGAATTGAGAGAAGTGGTGCTATGATGCGCGATCGCCGGCTTCTATAACCTTAGAGAGAAGTAAGACCGATGCAGAAATACGTCCTAAGAGTTTTGCGATCGCCCCTACCATCAGGTAAGCTTCTTGTTAATTATTGCGCTCCGCTCTGGAGAAAAAAATTATGGCAGATATGTCCGGTCAAGACCCCTCGGAAATTAAAATGGCGACGGTTGATGAAGAACAAAAAGGCGCAACGTTTAGCGGTACGGTCATTCTTGCTATCGATGCCGAGGGTGGGGAAGTCGTTTTTTTTAGAGACTTTTTGATTGAAGATTATAAGGGCGAATTTACCGCTTATCTGGCAACAGATGGCAATATAGCGAAAAGCATTGATTTAGGCGAACTTAAGCATAAGATCGGCAGCTTTAAGCTGCCAATTCCGCTGGGGACGGACACATCACCCTACAATACAGTCGTGCTGCGCGACGAAAAAAGCAAGAAAAAAATTGTGACGATCGAGCTGTAAAATTTGCAATTTAGCTCGTAGTTCAGCCAAATTCGTTAGCGCAGCCCTCTAAGAGGATCGCCCTTTTTTTCCTGAAGTGCGATTGCTCTTAAATTAAGGTGCGTCACTTTTTATCGAACGGCGAAGTTTTGCGATCGCTCGTAAAGTGATGCACCCTAATTTTTAAAATGGAATCGGATCGTAATCGGGATTTTCCGGTTCGTTAGACGAACCCGACGGGCGATCGGACTCAGAATTTGAAGACTGATGCGAGTTCCAATCCGAACTAGACGTGCGATTAGCGCCACTTGGAGCGCTGTTTGAACTGCGGCCGCGCGAACTCATGGGAACCACATTGCTCGGCACATTAGCCGGCGCACTGTCGCGAATTTGAGCCGGTTCCGAGACCGTTCTGGTTGGGGGAGTCGAACTCATGGCATCGGCGCCGACACTGTAAATCCTTTGAGCTGTCAGTTCAGCGCGCTTTTCTTTAATACCATCTCTTTCGATCGTATTCATGCCCAGCCGTCCCTCAATAATCACGCGATCGCCCTCGTGATATTTCTCGTGAATTTCTTGAGCAAAATTTCCCCATCCTATCACTTTCAAATGTTCGGGCGGATCTTCGGGTTTTGGGCCGGGAAACTGCACCAACATCTCAGCGATTTGAAGTTGATTGTCCGGAGTATAACGGAGTTGCGGTTGTTGAATTATTTCCGCCATCAAAATGCAGCTATTCATCTGTTATCTGTGCGTAATTGGGAATTGGATGTTGAAGAAAGAAGGAATAAAGAAGAAGGAAGAAGGAAAAAATAGCTATCCGTGTACCGATGACTTGTGCGTCTTGCTTTTGGGAATTGCCTGCAAATTGGTAATTGGTGATAACTGATTTTTAGGCGCTATTCGCTATTAGTTGTCACCGATTACGGATTACACGTTACCAAATTTATCTTGGAGAACCGCCGCCTCGGCTTGACTGACAAAATCGTGAACGAGGGCGCGGTACTCCTTCAACGTTTCAGATACCCAATCTCGATCCTCACTGTTGGCGAAGATATGAACGGTCGGTTCACTAGCATCGGGTAAAACTAATACCCAATTGTCGTCGCTGTAGTTAAAAATCTTCACTCCATCTAATAATTCTAAACGATCGGGCGAATGAGTTTCTACTAAATGTCGCATCAGCGAACCCTTGATAGTCCAAGGACAGCGGACGCTGTAACTGCGGTGGGTGATGCGGGGAAGTTCCGCCTTGATCTGTCCGAGCGATCGCTCCTGAATCGTCATCATTTCTATCACTTTAGCAATGCAGAACATTCCGTCAAATCCGGGATGCAACTGCGGGAAAATAAAACCCATAAGGCCGCTGCCACCCAAAACCACATTCGGGTTCCTGTTAGCGGCTTCCATCAAAGCAGTTGGGTTCGCCTTCGTGCGGATTACCTTGCTTTGATAGCGTCGGGCGATCGCCTCCACCGCAGAAGACGCGTGCACCGGCACTACTACTGTACCTTTGGGATGAGAAGTCAGCATCAAATTTACCATCAGCGCCGTCAGCATTTCCCCGCGAATCGCTATCCCAGACTCATCTACCAAAATGAGCTGTTCGCCGTTAGCCGATACCTGCACTCCAAAATTAGCGCTGAGTGCTTTCACCACCCGGCCGAGTTGGTCGAGCAAATATTCCCGTTCCCCGTTGCTTAGAGAAGTCTGCTTGAGACTGGCATTGAGTACCACCGCATCGCAGCCGAACTTGGCAAGCATTTGGGGCAAAATTGCTCCAGAAACCGCGTAAACGTAATCGATTACCACCTTAGTATTGCTGTAGCGTATTGCCTCAACATTCATCTGCCGCTCAAAAATGCGGTTGTAAACATCGAGAGCTTGGTTAAAGTACGTCATCTCTCCAATTTCGGGAATTAGAGCTCGCCGCAAATCTTCCTTAAAATAAGCCCCCTCGATTTTTTTCTCCGCTCCTTTAGTAATATTGATGCCTTTGATATCGAAGAATTCAATTAAAATGTGGTCGGAGCGATCGGGTGAAATGCGAACGTGAATGCCGCCGGCAATTGATATCGTAGACGAAACCGTGCGCGCGATCGGAATTGCCGTCGATTCCAAATTGAGCACATTAATTCCCACCGACATCAAACCCGCAATCAAAGACCTCGAAACCATCCGCGAAATGCTCCGCTGGTCGCGAGAAACCGATACCGAAGTCCCAGGTTTCAAAGTCGAGCCATAAGCCGCGCCCAATTTCACTGCAAATTCCGGGGTAATATCCACATTCGCCAGCCCTTGAACCCCACGTTGACCGAACAAATTCCGCTTAGCTTGTTCTCCCCAAATTAAATTTTGATTTAACAGAGCACCGGATTCAATATTTTTGCTCGGCCAGACGCGCACGCTTGGCCCCACTTGTGCTTCTTCTCCCACAATGGACATTGAACCGACGACAGCACCTTCGAGGACGTGAGCGCGCCTGTCTACGCGGGTGCTCCGGCAAATCACGCAGGCCCTAAGATGAGCGTCTTCACCGACAATTGCTCCGTTCCACACGATGGGACGTTTGAGATTGGCGTCCGCCCCGACAGTCACGTTATCTCCGAGCACTGTACCGGCATCGATTTTAACTCGGGCTCCAATTCGGCAATTGTTGCCGATCATCGCCGGTACTTCGATGATCGCGCTATCGTCAATAAAAGTATTCTGACCTACCCAAAGTCCCGATCGAACTTGGTTATAATAGCTCAAATCCAGTTTTACCTTTCCCCGCAGTGCGTCGTACTGAGATTCCCGGTAAACATCTAGCTGGCCGACATCGCACCAGTAACCCTCGGCGATGTAGCCGTACATCGGCTCGTTTTTTTCCAGTAGCAGGGGAAACAAGTCTTTCGAGAAGTCGCACTCCTGATTTACCGGCAGGTAATCCAAGACTTCGGGTTCTAAAATATAAATGCCGGTATTGATAGTATCGGAGAAAATTTCGCTGCTAGAAGGCTTTTCCAGAAAGCGACTGATGCGGTAATTTTCCTCAGTAATCACGACCCCGAATTCCATCGGGTTGGGAACGCGAGTTAAAATTAACGTGGCTTTGGATTGCTGACTGCGGTGAAATTTGATCGCTGCGGTTAAGTCGAAGTCTGTGATGCTGTCGCCGCTGATGACCAGAAAAGTTCGATCGAGCAGTTCAGCAATATTTTTGACGCAACCAGCCGTACCCAGCGGTTGGTCTTCCTCCACAGCGTAAGTCATTTGAACGCCAAACTCTGCCCCGTCAGTAAAATATTCGCGCATGACATCGGGAAGGTAGTGCAGCGTTGCAATAATTTCCGTGATCTGATGTCTTTTTAGCAAATTAATAATGTGTTCTGCGATCGGGCGATTGAGAATCGGCACCATCGGTTTGGGCAAATCGCACGTCAGGGGTCTGAGCCTCGTTCCCGACCCCCCAGCCATCAGCACTGCACGCATAAAATCCTCCTTGCTTAGAAAGCTCTCTACCGCTATTGTCCGCTAGAAAAAGTTTGCCTGCTGTAATTCGTTGGCCACCAGCAATCAGTTCTTAGTAAAATATCTTCGAGTAGTTACACATCAGGGCAATCCCGTTCGGCTACGCTGTCCCCCAGCAGCAACCGATTTCAACCGAATTAGAACTTCCGGCATCACACCAATCCCCCGGTCGAACTCGGATTTGTAGGGGATGTTGGGTGATACCAGTTAAAAAACAGAATGCAACTGTATGCCCGTACTCGAAACCCTTCTGTCATCAGTCATTACCAATGCTTTAATTCTTCAATTCTTGCATCTAAAATGGTATAATTCTTCAGAATCCTCGACTTTTGACAGAAGTCCCTTCTTGCTTACTCGGTGAAAGCTATTTCGGGGGTGTTATTTTTAAGTTTGTGGCCAACGGGGATTTTTAAGTCTCTTTCTGAAGGTGGAATTGCTAGGGCTATCGGGGCGCTTTGGCATCTGATAAATGATAGATTAAGGGTAACGCTTTGACTAGCTGACCCAAAATCCTATCCATTGCTTAGGGGTTTTTTAAATGAGTACATTAATTAGCTTGGCATTGCTGATCGCTTACGGCGGCGGTATTTGGAAATTTTGGAATGGTTTCGATCGCACTAACTTCGACAGAAGTTTTGCAAATCGCCTGAAGCTGTCGCTGCTCTGGCCGGCGTTAATTTTTAATAAGCCTTACCGCCAAAACTTTACAAAAGCTCTCAAAGCTTCTAAAAGGTAATTCAAGAATGTCTAAAAAGTCCGATCGCCCAGTAGCGGGTCAGGAGCAGACTTGGTTTGCTAAAGGAAAATCAGATAGCTGGCAAGTTTTACTGTCGCAAGTCGCTTCTCGATTCGATCGCGAATACCGGGGAGAAGCTTTCGCCTTACCCGAAGAAGTCGAAGCCATGCCGATTTTCCTCGAATCAGTTGCAGGAACTCTCCAAGCAAAAACAGTTTCTCCTTTCTGGAAAATTGCCAAACCTCAAAAAAATCAGCGCTGTTTAGACATTGGCTGCGGAGTCAGCTTTCTCATCTACCCTTGGCGGGATTGGGAAGCATATTTTTACGGTCAAGAAATCAGCAGCGCAGCGCGAGACGCCTTAAACGCTCGTGGCCCTCAGCTCAATTCTAAGCTGTTCAAAGGTGTAGAATGGGCCCCCGCTCACCAGTTAAATTACGAGGAGGCTCAGTTCGATTTATGCCTCGCTACAGGCTTTAGCTGTTACTATCCCATAGACTATTGGAATATTGTCATGGGAGAAGTAAAGCGGGTACTAAAACCGGGCGGTCATTTTGTTTTTGATGTCCTCAACCCCAATGCTCCTTTAGCAGAAGATTGGGCAATTTTGGAAACTTATCGAGCCGGCGAAGTATTTTTAGAGACAATAGAAGATTGGGAAAAAATGATTAAAGCTGCTGGCGCTAAGGTAGTAAAAAAGCAAAGCGGCGACTTATTTCAAATGTATAAAGTTGAATACACTTGAGAGGTTAAGGGAAATAGGTAATTAGTTTTGTAGTCAAAACTTCAATCGCCCACAGCCTGGTCGGGCGGAAGAAAAAAAACTTCATTCTTAGTGAAGAAAGTAGGGTGCGTCAGCAAGTAGAAATTAGTTTGAGAAGCAACAAATATTCTAGCTGACGCACCCTACTAACTACTAACTCACAATAGTGAAGCAATCAGATTGGATATTACCCATTCCCCTACCGGATTGCCAATTACCGAGGCCCAATTACCGAGGCCCCATTAATTTTCGGTAGCCGCAGGAGATGGCGCAGTTTCAGGCGACGGCGACACTTCCGGGGCAGGAGATGGCGCAGTTTCAGGCGACGGCGACACTTCCGGGGCAGGAGATGGCGCAGCTTCAGGCGACGGCGACACTTCCGGGGCAGGAGATGGCGCAGCTTCGGGCTGCGGGGACTCTTCGGCTGCAGGAGATGGTGCAGCTTCGGGCTGCGGGGACTCTTCGGCGGGTTGCGGTTGAGGAGAAGGGGACTGTTCCGCGGCTGGTTTCGGTTCAGGCGAGGGCGACGGTTGAGCCGCGGGTTTGGGTGCGGGCGGCGACGGTTTGGCCCCTGGCTGTGGTTTGTTTGAGGGGGCCGGCGGCTTCTCAAACTGCGGTTTCACTTCAGTAGGCGCTGGGGAGGGCGGCTGGCCTGTTGGTCTGGGCGCTGTCGGGGCGGGGGCTGGCTGCTGCTGGCCTGGTGGGTTGGGCCTGGTTGGGGTGACAGGAATGCCACTACAAAGTTTTTCGTCGTACTTAAACTCGACAGCCAGTTGGTAAAGCTTGTGCGTGGTGGCTGCTTCAAATGTTAGAGAAGGGCTAATAATCGCAATTTTAGCCGCATTATCGAGAATACCGTAACCCGTGGGGACGATCGGCTGAGGCTCGGCCTTGAGCAAGCCTTGAGGGCTGACAACTGCTCCAAAAACTGCTCTTCCTTGGAGTTTTTGCGAGCAAGCTGTTACGGGATAAGGGACATTTACAGGAGTCGGACCCGTCATTTCCAAGTCAGGATAAGCCTTTTTGAATTTCTCAAACAAAGCAACATAGGTATTTGCAGCCGCCAGCAGTGTCTCTCTGTCGGTGGGTAAGTTTGAACCCGGTTGGCCGGACTGTCCTAGCTGTCGCTGTCCCTCTTCAAATTGTTGTCTCCTGATTCTTTCTTCGGGAGTTTCTGCGATGAGATTCCTTTTATTGGGATCTTTTTGAGTCAATTTTGGTACTCCATCGGGCCCCACATTCCTGCCGGCAATTGGGAATTCCGGGGTAAAGACTGGAGCTCCGTCGGGAAATAGTGGGAGTCCGCCTCTACTGGCTATGATCTTTTTGAGCGCCTCTGCTTCATCTTCCGAGCCGCCGCCGGGAAACTGGGGCGCTTCTGGCAGCGATGGTGGTGGCGGGATATTGCGATCGAAATTACCAGGTAAGGGTGGGAAAAGCAAACCGCTGGGAGGTACGGGTGGGACGAAAGTGGGTGTTGCCTGGGAGGGGGCTCTGAATGTTGGGGATGGAGTTTTGGGAGGTGGTGGGGCTGTTGGGGCCGTTAAGGGCGGGAGAGGGGAATAAGGCTGAGGGGAAAAGAATCCAGGAGGGGGCATTCCCGGCGGCATGGCGGGCAAGTTGATGGTATCAGGTGCGGGGGGCAAGGGCGGGGCTAACTTTGGCCCGGGTCGAAGGGGAACTGGTGCGATCGAAAACGGCGTAAATCGCGTATGAGACGGTCTCGGTGGTATGGTTTGTGGCAGGCGGCCGGCTTCTGCGGGAGTTAGTTCTACTAAGCCGACAGAACCGGGGATATTTTTTGAGGAATTCCCACCATAAAGTATGTTTGAGAGCGTCGGGGCGGTTGCTCCGAGGACTCCGTGCAGGCTGACAGAAGCTAAGGCTGCCCACCAAAAAGGCTGGCGCAGCGGTTCGGAAAGGGTGTTTGCGAGGGAGGAAGAGTCAGTCATTTAAATTTTAGATTTTAGATTTTAGATTTTAGATTTTAGATTGGGAGATTGTTAGATTTTAGATTTTAGATTGGGGGATTGGGGGATTGGTAATTTATATTGTTGTGGTGGTGATTGAGTGTGAATTCGTTTTAATGAGGAGAGGTTGGGAATTCAAAGGTATAATTTTAGCACGGTCGGTATCGAAATTGCCCGATCGACTTTTATGGAGATTTCGCGACGCTCACATCAAGCACTCAAGCCTAAAAACCGGGTTTTTTGGCTGGTTCAACGCTGTTATAACAACCGCCCATAGGGTGAGGACGTTGTTAATTGCTGAAACCATTGTTTTTCTTGCCTAATGCCTTTGACCGAATCCTATACGGGGTTTCTCAGTTATTGTTGAGAATGGTCAGCGAGCGTCAGTCGGGCCTGACTGGGGCGATGGATAAAACAGACTGCGCCGCTGCTATACCGTCTTTTTTCGGGTTCTGGGGCCTAATTATTTCATTACACACGATCGATCCGTTCGATCGACCCCTGTTTCCAATTCGGTTACACAACCCGATTCATCCGTGGAAGTAATTATTCAATCCAAAACCCACAATCCAAAATCCAAAATCGATGGATTCACCAGCGATAGCGGTAATTTTTAAAAGGAGCTCCCTCGATGGTAAGCAAGTCGATGGGATAAATTGGAGCGCCGCTTGCCATATATTGAAACATTTCCCGAACTTCCTCTCCCCGTAGAGACAACTGGTCTAATTCCTTGAGAGAATACCAGCCAGCGCACAAAGTATGCTCATCCGGCTTGCTCTTGGGCGGCGTCTTATCTTCTGGACGAGCCACAAAAATGACTCGCAGGCGCACATTACCCCTTGGCATCACAGTGTGCTCTACCCTGAGAATTCCCTCAACGATGACGGAAATACCCGCTTCCTCGATGGTATTACGCATAGCAGCTTCGAGCAAAGTCTCCCCTTGTTCCACTCGCCCTGCTGGCACATACCACTGCTGCTCGTACTTGCGCTCTTGTACCAGTAGAAAACGGTCTTCTAAGTGAACGACAACTAGGGTAAAATACCATGTTTGAATCGGCTCGCGAGCCATAGAAGTAGATATTCCCTAAGCAAAAGGTTTAACGAGCGGCAGATGTTAGTAATCCAAAGGATGCTTCGGCAAGCGTCTTTGAACTTGAAAAACAGATCGTAGCACTCTGGCCGCAAAATCTAAAATCTAAAATCTAAAATCTAAAATTGACAATGCCATTACCAACCGTGATTTTACCAGGATATTTTGCTGCTGCTTCCGACTATCGCGAATTAGAAAAATCTCTGGTTGATCGAGGTTTCCCAACAGTAACAGTGCCTCTGGGCAAGGGAGATTGGTTGCCGACTTTTGGTGGGCGGTCGATGGTGCCAATTTTGCGACAGCTCGATCGTACGGTCAAACAAATGTTACAGCAATACGGCGTTCCCCAGATCAATCTCGTTGGTCATTCCGCCGGCGGCTGGATTTCTCGCATCTATTTGGGTGAAAAGCCTTACACGATTCACGGCGACGTGCTTGAGGATGCGGGTTTGTGGGAAGCTCACCCTTATGTGAAGACTTTAATCACTTTAGGCACGCCACACGTCTCTCAAGAGCGGTGGACGCGCAAAAATCTAGATTTTGTCAAAATTCACTATCCGGGGGCTTTTCACCCGCAGGTACGCTACGTGTGCGCTGCTGGGAAGGCTATTTTTGGCAAGCGGGGTTTTGGGACTTGGCTAGCTTATAAAAGTTACGAGTTGACTGTGGGGAAAGGCGAAACTTGGGGAGATGGAATTACGCCAGTGGAAGCTGCTGTTTTGGAGGGGGCCGAAAATCTGGTGTTGGAGGGGGTTTGGCATTCGCCTCGTTCTCCGGGGAAGTGGTACGGTTCGCCGGAGGTTTTACCGACTTGGATTGGGTATTTGTGTTAGAAACGAACCGCTTTGAGGTGCGTTAGCGAAGCGCTTCGTCAGCGCTTTTGTCGCTAAGGAAGAAGGAGAAGAAAATACAAGGGGCAGCTTTTGTTAAAACCTAGCTCCGAATGGAGTTTACTCCTACGAAACAGACCCTTGCGATGCGATGTTTGCTTCAATTTTTCCTCAACAACTGAATAGATTGAAAAAATATTTTATGTGGCATCATCGGTAAGATTCAGAAGTCAGGGCGAACCACACAATCAAATTAAAGGTTGGCTGGGGTGGAATTGGGCGACAATGCTACTGTGTGCTTGGATGCAGATAAGGAACCTCAGCCGGATGGTTTGTGGAGAATTGATGCGGGAGGTCGATCGCCAATTAGGGATGATGATTATGTGCGATCGCACTCCGTAGAATCATCGCAGTGTTTGGTATTTGGTGCCAGGGGCGATCGATCTTTTGTTTAACTCAAGCATCGCTATCCGTACAATCATCGCACTGTTTAGTATTTGCTGTAAAGGGATCTCGCACTATCTTGGACAAGCCTTACGAGAGCGAGCTCGCACGCGAAGTTTGACGTGGTGAGTCAACAACCTGAATTGCACTCACACATCTCAATTAATGGCAGTATAATTGTAATTGTTTGTCATCAGGGCTTTATGTCAGCAAAGGATAAATTTCATGATGTTGTGAAGATTGCGTTGCAAAAGGAGGGTTGGCAGATTACAGATGACCCACTTTCCATCAGTGTGGGTGGAGTTGATATGTTAATCGATCTGGGGGCGGAACGTCTGCTGGCAGCCGAAAGGCAGGGGGAGAAAATTGCTGTAGAAATCAAGAGCTTTTTGAATACTTCAGCGATAACTGATTTTCATTTAGCGGTTGGACAATTTATCAACTACCGTACAGCACTCAAGTTTAAAGATCCCCAACGTCAGCTATTTTTGGCAATTCCTTTGACGGCGTATAACGATTTCTTCAAGCGGGAATTTACAACCGCTGTTGTGGAAGATTACCAGTTAAAATTATTGGTTTATGACGTAGAAGAAGAGGTGATAGCTTTATGGAAAAAATAGAAAAATATCGGGATTGTATCAAACAAGTTCTCACGAAATATGCTGCATACAAGCCTTCTTATGGAGAAGTAGAGGTGCAAGTTGTTTTTGACACAGAACACAATCATTATCAAGTTGTTCGAGTGGGCTGGGATAACAAACAGCGAGTTTACGGTTGTCCTATACATCTCGATATTAAGGATGGCAAAATCTGGATTCAGCAGAATGGAACAGAAATCGATTTAGGGCAAGAGCTGGTTAATATAGGTGTGCCGAAGTCGGACATTGTGGTTGGGTTTCATCCACCTTATATGCGTCAGTTTACAGAATTTGCAGTGAGTTAAAACTAACGTTGATGCTTTTGGTTGCAGACATCGATCGCTCTTTATGTGTGATTGGGCGATCGCACTCTGTACAATCATGGTAGGGGAATGGTGGAAATGGATAAGATTGTGAGGAGAAAAATAGCTGGGTTTCCTTGCGTCAATTTAACTTATATTATCTTTATCTTTAAGTTATTGACCATCAAAACTGGCAAATAATATAATTTGGTTATTAATTATAAGACAAAGATAACGTCTGAAAAAAATATCTATGCGATCAATGCAATGAAGCTTTCGGAAATCCACAAGCACTTAAATTTCATAAAAAAAATAAATATTTTATTTGTGGAATCTGTGGAGCCAAGTTTAATGCCTTTAGTGCAATCAATCAACATAAGGAGATGAAACACCCCAAGAACGGTTAGAGAGAACACAAAAGTATAGGTAGATGAGGTGAGCAATACTCACCCTACTGTCTAAACTAGAAAACTACCGGAGTTTGCCAGGTTTCAAAGAGCAAGAGATAAGGGCAAAATAGCCCCTCCTCCCCAACCACTACCAGGAATTTTCAAACTTAAATTGTTTACTCCGGGAGGTACATCAAAAACGATAGTGATTACCTTTTGCAAACCGGGTTGAATCTCACTAAACCAGAACTCAACGGTTTGATCCCCATTCATCTGGAGAGCATTTTTACCCTTTTCAGAAACACTATACTCACACTCTTGAGAGTCAATAATTGTCATCACTGATGCTGAAATTGTACGAGATTTTTTGCCGTCATTCCTCACTATGATACGGATAATAATAAATTCTCCATCAGCATCAGTATTTCCAAGATAGTTGTAAATCCAAGGTGTACGTTCTACCTCTTTTACACAATGAACTGTCTGATCCACAAAAGCGGCTGCAACAATTCTCTCATTATTGAGTATGGGGATGAGGTTTTTGTGTTTCTTGATCAGTGTCTCAAAGGTATTCACATATTCAGATATCTTATTTTGAGCCTGCTGATATAAAGCAGCTTCTTCAGAATTTGTTTTCAAAGACTTAATTGCTTCTTCCAAAGACTTAATTGCTTCATTATAAAGACCTTGATCGGCCATTTGTACTGATTGTTGCAAAACATCTTCATACGAAGCGTTAACGTATTCGGAAATTTTTTGCTGTGCCTCTTCGTATAAATCAGATGAACTAGCAATTTTATTGAGATTATTTATTGCTTTACCGTAAAAACCTTCCTCAGCTATTTTTTGTGATTGAGGCAAAATATATTCATAAATTTTTTGCTGTGCCTCTTCGTATAAATCACATGAAGTAGGAATTGTGTTAAGAGTATTTATTGCTTCATGATAAAGACCTTTGTCAGTCATTTGTGCTGCTTGTTGCAACAGATATTTATAGGAAGCGTAAACGTACTCGGAAATTTTTTGCTGTGCATCTTCGTATAAATCCGATGAACTAGGAATTGCCTTGAGAGTATTTATTGCTTTCTGATACCTATAGTTAGACGCATCGTCAGCAGCAGACTCTATTCTTTGCTTTTCCGACTTTGCTATATCTTCTTCATATTCTTCCAATTTTTTTTGAACAATACAGCGGATTCCGCTGTAATGAGGTACAACAAAATATCATTGTTGTAGTCAAACCTAATGAAAGCGTATTCTCTC
>NZ_JAUBQR010000386.1:0-2832 GCF_036701385.1 Microcoleus sp. Pol12B4
TGTCAGTGCCGATAGTAACTACAACGGCCTCAATGCACCGGATGCGACTGTTGTTAACAGGGGTAACACCATACCGCCATCTGAGCAGATACCCCCATCTGGTGGCAGTTTTTCAGATTTGGATTCTGACAATGCTGCTAACCCTGGCATCACCGTCTCCCCCACCAACGGATTAATCACCACTAAAACAGGTGCAAAAGCCAAATTTACCCTCGCACTTAATAGCCCGCCGACGGGCGAAGTTTTGATTGGTTTGAATGTTTCTCCTCAAAATCCTGCAGAGGGTAGTCTCTCCACTCCAGGAGTTACCTTTACACCTGACAACTGGAATATTCCTCAAGAAGTTACGGTAACAGGCGCTGATGGTACTTTCAGTATGGCTGGTAACCGACCTTATACGATCGTTACAGCCCCTGCGATCAGCACTGATAGCAACTACTCAGGTATTGACGCCGCTGATGTCAGTCTTACCAATATGTTCGTTAATTCCGACAATCTATATCCTTCTCAGATTGTCGTTGGGCCAACAAGCGGGTT
The DNA here is from genome assembly GCF_036701385.1 of Microcoleus sp. Pol12B4. Classification (NCBI taxonomy): domain Bacteria; kingdom Bacillati; phylum Cyanobacteriota; class Cyanophyceae; order Oscillatoriales; family Microcoleaceae; genus Microcoleus; species Microcoleus sp. Pol12B4. Next base: position 538 of record NZ_JAUBQR010000386.1, read on the forward strand.
GACTACAACAGAAGTTGGTGGCACTGATAATTTCAGTGTTGTACTCACTCGCCAACCTATGGCTGATGTTGTCATCCCAGTCAGCAGTGACAACCCAGCAGAAGGAACTGTTTCTGTATCGACGCTGAAGTTTACTCCTGATAATTGGGATATAGCTCAGACTGTAACAATCGAGGGTATTAACGATAATCAATCTGATGGCGATCGTCCCTACAAAATAATCCTCGACCCGGCTATAAGCAGCGACTTTGCTGACAGTGGTGGCTTTTTTCCAAATTTTGTGTACTCAGGTCTCGATCCTCAAGATGTCAGCGTGACTAACCTCGAACGCAGTTACACTTTTAACAAAATCAATACGGAAATCTCGAATTATTTCGAGGGCGGAGCGATTAGCGCTTGGGGAGACTACAGCGGTGATGGGAAACTCGATTTTATCGCATCGGGCCGTCCTGAGCTACTTAGCACACTCGGTAGCGGTTTTAGCTTCACGGGCACTTGGCTGTACCGGAACACAGGCAGTACATTTACTGCTGAAAGTGGCAACACAGGTTTAGAGTTAGCTTCTGCCGCATCTTGGGGAGACTACAACAACGACGGTAAGCTCAATTTTGCCTTACAAACAAACCAATTGCAAAGTCAGGCTCAAACGAACGACATACCAAACTATCTTAAAATCTACGGCAACACTGGCAGCAACGAGAATGTATTCAACTCGGAACAGAGAAGTTCTGTTGATAGTTCCCAAGCATGGGGAGACTACAACAACGACGGCAAACTCGATCTCCTGAATGCCACCCAACAAAGTGCCACGAATGAAAATGCAGACGGTACGTATAGCACCCTGGAAAACGCAAGCTTACTGTACCGCAATACTGGGAAGAGCGATCTTGTTTTTAGGCCAGATATTACTGCCCAACTCCCGGGTGTTCTCAACGGTTCAGCAGCATGGGGAGACTATAACAAGGACGGCAAACTCGATATCCTGCTAACGGGCGATAGTCTTTCCGGCAAAATAACCAAGGTGTTTGGCAATACTGGCAGTGGGTTTAGCGAAGCTTTCGCTTTGCCCGGTGTTTCTAATGGTTCGGCTGCTTGGGCAGACTATGACAATGATGGCGATTTGGATATCTTGCTGGCAGGTAATTCAGATTCTGGCAACATCACTAAAGTTTACCGGAACACAGACAGCAGCTTTAGCGAAGACACGACGGTCGCCTTACCCGGTGGTAATTTTGCTGCTTGGGGAGACTACGACAACGACGGCAAATTGGATATTTTGCTCAACAGCAAATTGGAAGACAATTTCTACAGCAAAGTTTACCGGAACACAGGCAGCGGCTTTAGCGAAGATATCAGTGCTGGACTGACTGGCGCCGGTTTTGGAGCTTGGGGAGACTACGACAGTGATGGCAAATTGGATATTTTGCTGGGCAACCAAGTGTACCGCAGCAATACTGCGATCGCGAACAATCCTCCCACTGCACCCACAGGGCTGTCGGCTGAGCCTTCTGGCCGGGAAGTTACCTTCAACTGGAACAAAGCAACTGATGCTCAAACTCCTGCTGATGGTTTAAGCTACAACCTGCGAGTTGGCACGACGCCTGGGGGCAGCGACATTCTCGCTCCGATGTCTCTCAATGACGGAACTCGGCAAGTTGTAGGGTTAGGCAATGCCAACCAAAACACCCAGTGGCACCTCACAGACTTGTCTCCAGATAAGACATATTACTGGAGCGTACAGGCAATTGATACTGCTTGGGCTGGTTCAGACTTTGCCGAAGAAGGGACTTTTACCACACTCCCCAACAACCGTCCTATCCTCAACTACGGCCCGACTACAACCCCGTGGCATTACCAGTACATCAAGTCGAGCAGTTCATCGACATTCGAGTACACCTTCCCGCAGAACACTTTCACAGACCCCGATGAGGGCGACAAGCTGACCTACACAGCAACTCTGATGGACGGTAGTCCCCTACCAAGTTGGCTCACTTTCAACCCAGATACCCGCACACTCAGCGGCACAAGTCCTAAACTGCAGCAGTTAACAATCAAGTTAACAGCAACAGATAGGGCGGGTCTTAGTGTCAGCGACAATGACCTTACACGTCCATTTCAGGGAATGTTGCTGACATTTAGTTGCACCGGCGTAGTTATTGACGGCTACATATCGGGTGCTACTCTCTTCCTAGACGCCAACAAAAACACCGTCCTCGATACCAACGAACCATCCACCACAACCGACACAGGCGGTAAATTCAATCTCAACATCCCCTTCGAGATTTTCGACACCAA
>NZ_JAUBQR010000071.1:0-28167 GCF_036701385.1 Microcoleus sp. Pol12B4
GCTGGTGTTGGTGCTGGTGTTGGTGCTGGTGTTGGTGCTGGTGTTGGTGCTGGTGTTGGTGCTGGTGTTGGTGCTGGTGTTGGTGCTGGCGATACTGAAGAAGCCGTAATGTTAATTTGGGTCGGCTGTACTATCTGAGGGTCGGGGCTGAAATAACTTCCCTGTATAATCACATTTTCCTTCTTTGGACCCCCAGTGGCAATGCTGCCAGCAGTACCGTTGAGTTTGTTATAGTCGGGCCCGACGCTGAAAAGAGTGTTCGAGGCTTCGCCACCGTGGCGAATGGTGATATCTCCACCATTGGCGCTACCAGTCGTGGATGCAGAAATGCTGCAAGCTTGCGACAAGCAGTTGTTATCGTTTGTGAAAGTGCCTGTAGCTCGGAAATTACCGCCGGCTGTAATGTCAATCTCTCCTCCGCCTGTTCGGCCTTCGGTGTTGATATGGGTTACTTCGATATCGTTGCGGGCGTTGAGAGTGACTGCGCCTCCTTGTTTTTCTTCGGAGTTGGCGTCTATGAACCCTGTTTGAATGCTGCTTGAGGGTGCTGCAATACTAACGTCTCCGGCGTTGCTGGTTTTGTCGATCGACCCTGCGTTGATATTGCCTGTTTCTACTTTTCCTGTACGGCTGGTGACGGTGATGTTGCCGCCTGCGGTGGTGTCGGAGTGGGAGTCGAGCTCCCCAGTGCTAATGTCGCCACTAGCTTCTAGGGCGATCGGGCCACCTTGGGAAGTTGTCAGGTTTCCGCTGACTCCAATGCTGTTGGCTGCTTGAATGTCGATCGCCCCAGCGTTTGCATCTTTTAGTGCAACGTCCCCCGCCGCTACGGCTCGGTTAGAAGCCGTGAGTACCACTTCACCGCTGGCATTGATGCTGATGCCTGTGGCGTTTGTTTCACCAATGCCTGTGAGCAGTTCGGACAAGGATGCGATCGGCAATGCCGAAGCTGTCCTGGATGTTTCTGTGCTGCTGGTCGCTGAGGGCGGCTCGATTTCCAAACTCAGCAAATTGCCTCGTTGGCTGATGCGCACTAAATTTGTCCCGGAGACTGATGCTACAGTAATTTGACCGCCTGGGGCCGAAACGCTGCCGGTGCTGACAACTGTGCCGCCGAGCAAGGTTAAGTTCTGCCCTGACTTGACTGCTAAGTCTGCCGTGCTGATAATTGCCCCTGCCTGATCGGCCCCAAAAGAAAAGGAATTGGGCGCACCTGTCAGAGATGTGTAAGTGCTACTACCGACAGCGTTAAACGAGTTAGAACCAAATCCAATAGCGGTGGCGGTGGTTGCTGTGAAAGAAGCCGGCACGTTTAAGCTGGCACTGTTGCCAAATATGATGCCGGATGGATTCATCAGAAACAAGTTAGAATTGCCGCCGGTTACTTGAATTAAGCCGTTAATAATCGAGGGGTTGCCGCCGCCTATGCCCGCTAAAATGTTGCGAATGTTGGGGTTTGATATAAAGTTAGCAATCTGATTTTCCGACAAGCCGAATTCTTTAAAGCTGTGGAAAAGATTTTGTTGATCGCTCGATAATTGTCCGCCTTCAATATCGAAGCGAGTTGGCTGCCCAGGAGTTCCGTTTTGGGCTGCCGGAGTGACTGTTGTGCCCGTTGCCTCCGCGGCTGGAACAATTGTTTGACCTTCGGCTTTTGCTTGCAAAAAGTAAAGATTTATTAAGATAATTGGCAGAGAAACTGCCAGTTTGCTTATTCTTTTTTGGGACAGCAATTTAGCCTTTATTTGAAGATTTTCGGCAGTTTTCATAGGTTTTTAATGGTAAAGTATAGACAGATAAATTAGGTAAATAAACCTAGTTTATCTGAAAATTTGGGTTAAAGACTGTATATTTATGAAGCTACCGGGTTTCGGACTGCAAGTGCGTTCCAGACTCACTTTCCCGACTCACTGAGGAAAATTTCCCTCTGCATTTGCAATTCCCCGAGCGTATCTTCTCCAGAATTTAAATATAACTCACAATGCCTAGAATCTGTATCTTCCCGATGACATATAAAAAAAACTGGCTTTCCTAGACGCACTCCGACCCCTAGAACCAGTTTTTTTTACATTAGTGAGAGTTTGAAGGAAGTATGGCGGTTTAAAAAATCGGCTTCTGCGCCCAGAACTGACCGGGAAAAATCCACGTAAAAAATTTTTCCTTTCGTTTTATAAAGAACAAAAAAAGCCGGCTCTACAATTGCCGACCCTTAAAATTCTGACAAAAATAAGAAGTCCTGGACGCAACGGGTACATAAAGTGTAGGGTGCGTCATAAATGGTCGATTTGCTTCTTCATTCCTGGACGCAGAAACCGAGTTTTTTTTACGAAAACACTTAGTTGCAGTCCAAGGCTTAAAAAACTCGGTTTCTTTGGTAGTCCTGGACCCAAGCCTGCATAGAAACCGGGTTTGTTAACTAAAATAATTAGTTGCAGCCTCCAGAAACGATAAAAAATCCCGGTTTCTTTAGTCTTTATGCGTAAGTCCTGTCCTTGCTTCTTGCTTTTTGCTTCTGGCGGCTGCCTTTCGGTTTTAATCTGTCGCCCTGTTGCTGTTTAATGGGGGGCCCAGGCGGATTTTTTGAATGATTTAAGAGTTAGTTGGGAGAAGTTTGGACAGTGGGAGAGGGACTGGGAGAAGCAGGGCGCGGTGAAGCAGGGCGCGGTGAAGGATTTGCAGAAGGAGTGGATTGGGTGGATTTTTTAAGACCGACAAAAGCATCATAACGGGTGGTACGATCGCCAATGACGGCCGCTGTAACGCCGATCGACCGCGTGGCATCAATCCACATTTTTTGGCTGGGAGGAAACTCCGGCAAAGCTAGGTTTTTCGGGTTAAACGCACTCTCGGTGTCGATGAAGAAATTGCCGTTGTGGGGTTTAAGTTCCGATCGGACAGTTTTCTGGAACAGTTCGCTGCTTAAAAGCGGACTTTTCGGTGCCGGAACGATTGTATCAACCACTGGAGCTCCTACTGTCATAAACGCTACATCGTTCATCCAGCCGCGAGTTACCGTAATCCCTCCAAACGGCGATGTCCATTTTGTCGCAGGTTTGCCGCCGACTTGAATTTCCTCAACTCTAAACCCTTTCATTTTCATCGTTTCATCAAGCTGTTTCAGGGATTTGTCGGCAGCGCCGCGGTTATTTGTTTCCACCATAAATACAAATCCGGCAGCAAATTTGTCTTTGGGATTCTGCGCGGGGGCTGGTATTAATGATATAGAAAATTCTCCCGCCATCCAGTTCATCAAGTCTTTATCTAAATCCATGCCCGTAGTGGATTTTAAACCTGTGCGTAAAACTTGGGGATTAATCGGGGAAATCGGGTTTGCCTCGGCTCCCAATACGTAGTCTTGCCACAAACGCTGCAAGTTGCCGCCGGATACCATCATTATTGTATTGCTTGGCAGGCGGTTAGCCATTTTTAGAGCATTGTTTTCTACTGCTATCCTTCTGCTAGAATCTGGTTTTAGCCAAGAGACTGATTTGAATCCAATTCCTTCTGCCTCCAGCGTCGCTGTGGTGGCAAATCCCTGATTTTGTTGCAGTTTTTCCAGGTTTTCTGGCGAAATTTCACGGGCGGAGTTGGCGGCGGCATAGGCGGCGGCAACGGGCATATTGACGTAGATTTGACCGAAGGCGCCCGGACTTTTTATTTTGTCTATGGCGTCTGCATAGCCAGGGGTTTTTGCTAGGGAAGGTTCGCCTTTGTAGGTGTCGATTATTCTGTCTGTAGCGCTAGAATCTGTGGTGACTGCTAGATAGCTTGTGCCGAGTACCGCGACTGAGAAATTGCGATCGGGTACGCCTTGAGTTTCTGTGACTTGGATGCCTTTATAATTACGCTCAACTATTTTTCCTTGGCTGAGAGGCCTGGGTTTTGTTAATAATTCTTTGGCTTTGATCGGGTTGGCAATTGGCAGGATAATTGCCACTGACTGTTGAATTGGCGGAGATGGGGGCGCGTTGGGTGCTGGCGGGGGGGCTGGTATAGCTATTTTGTTGCGCAGAAAAGCCACCATTGCTGTGTTACCCACCCAGGGTTGAATGTCTTGCTGGTAGGCGTAGCCGTTGCTTGTGAGGAGACGATCGCGCATTTCGCTTAAAAACCTCTCAAACGAAGCTTTTGACTCCGGCGTGCCAAACTCTCGCAGTCTATTCCACTGCGATTCATCGGTGCTGAGGGATAGGGCCATCATCGTATCTTGCGGGACAACCGTTGCCCCCGCCGGCAAATCTTTGGCGGGCCCACGGGAAATGACGAGGTAGTAGGTGACAAAGCCTAAACCGATCAGAAGTGTGGCGGCTCCGATCGTAAACAGCAGGGAAGATTTATCTTTCTTAAACATTATTCGTAAGGTTCTGGTGCTCGCAACATGATAGATTATTTTCTTGGCTCATGTAACAGATACATTAGCAGATACACTTAACCGGGCAAATCTAGGAAAGTTGACTGTTGACTGTTGAGTTTTGACTGTTGGCTGTTGACTGTGAGCCGAAAAACAGAAAATTGTGCTTATATTTGCTGGCAGATTGAAGGAGAATTTAGCAGAACGATGCTACCGGATTTGATATAAGTCCGTGTAAGGAAACCCCACACAAAAAATGTGGCTAGACTTTTGTGAAATTGTATTAACTGAATCAGTTTCTGGCCTTAAAGTCTTTAAAGATAGTTTGAAACGAGTACATCAGTCGGTGGACATCGTTTGTGGCTCTAGGAAAAATGTTGAGTTCCCATTTTTTGCGAGCAGTAGTTAGCAGTTTCGCTATGGGTTGGGAGTAACTGTTAGAAATGAAATAGCTGCCGCCTTCGTAGCGAATGTCTGACGCTAAGCCGATAAAAGCACCAGCCATTTCTAGTTTTAGTTCCGAGGTGCTGTGTTCCGATTTCACTGCTAAAATTACCTGCGAGTGCCGGGGTTCGCGGTTGAGCAAGCGGCAGATATTGGCTTCTTTTTGGTACAAAATTAAAACGTTGCAGTTGTGCAAAACTCCGGCTCTACCTTGGACTTTTACTCCTAGGTGAACTTCCAGAGCTGGTTTGTCGGGAAATTCCACAACAGCATGAGTGTATGGATGTGCAGTGCCGTGGATTTTTCCCGCCGTTTTTCTAAATGTTAAATATTTCGGTGTTTCGTCGTCTAAAACATTGTTGTAATAAATAGTACCGCCTTCATTAGCAACTGCTTTTAGCAGAATAGTGAAGAGGTAAGTATCAAAAATTCTGGATTGTTCTGCCGCTGTGTTAAAATCAGGATCGATCGAGCTTTTTAATTTGCTTTTAATCTCGGAATTGATGGCGTAGTTGCTGGGCCCGGAGGGCAGTTTTTCCAGCAAGTGCTTGAGGGCGATCGCCTGTTTGTGACGAGGGGCTGTGACGCTGGAAGTAAACTCGATTGTTTTGGCAGTTTCTGCACCTGAATTCGCAAACGTAATTTTTGTGCCGAGGGGAGAGGTTTCTGATTCTACTTTCAAGAAATAAGCAATTTCGTCTTCCATTTCGGAAGTGTTCACAGTCGCTTGCTCGACAGCATCAATTAATAGCAAAAGTTGTTCTTTTGCTGTATAATCTTCTATCTTGAGCAGAGGTGTTTTTCTTTTGAGCGATCGCTCTTCTATTACTTTGCCTATCTCTACAGTATCGGCTACTTGTTGAACTACCCAACCTAAATTAAACTCATTCAGAATTGCCGCCAGTTCCTGATAGAGTTTGGCGTACTCGATCTCGTCCATAATTGTTTCTGCGCTGCACACTATTTTGATTATACAAGCAGATTTGATTTTTTGGTCAATGGCTGTTGAGCAACTACGCAGATTGCCTGTAATGGCGGATTGGCGGAGTGTTCGAGTGTTCGAGTGGGGAAAATCTTTGTCTTGGCTGAACATCCATCCGTTACATCCGTTAAATCCCGTACATTGCTGGTTGCCGAACTTGCTGCTGCTTGAGAGAGACAATTGGGAGTAAGCTATTCTACGACATTTGTAGCGATCGAACTATGGCAACTATCAACGACAACTACCTCAAACTCAAAGCCGGCTACCTGTTTCCCGAAATTGGGCGCAGGGTGAAAGCCTTTGCAGAGGCGAATCCCGAAGCGCCCATCATTCGGCTGGGGATTGGCGACGTGACGGAACCGCTACCGGCTGCTTGTCGGGAGGCGATGGTGAAGGCGGTGGAAGACATGGGCTCGCGGGATAGCTTTAAAGGATACGGCCCGGAACAAGGTTATGAGTGGCTGCGGGAGAAAATTGCCGAGCACGATTTCAAGTCGCGGGGATGCGATGTTGATGCTTCGGAAATCTTTATTTCTGATGGTTCTAAATGCGATTGCGGCAATATTCTCGATATCTTTGGCAACAATAATACGATCGCAGTTACCGATCCAGTTTATCCGGTGTATGTAGACACTAACGTGATGGCTGGACACACGGGAGATGCGAACGAAAATGGCGAATACGGCGGCTTAGTTTACCTGCCAATTACAGCGGAAAACAATTTTACTGCGGAAATTCCCACCGACAAAAAAGTCGATTTAATTTACTTGTGTTTTCCGAATAACCCGACGGGGGCAACTGCAACTAAGGAACACTTGCAAGCTTGGGTAAATTATGCTAAAGCTAACGGTTCGATTATTTTCTTCGATGCGGCTTACGAAGCGTATATTACCGATCCGAGTTTACCGCATTCTATCTACGAAATTGAAGGGGCGCGGGATTGTGCGATCGAATTTCGTTCTTTTTCCAAAAATGCTGGTTTTACGGGTACTCGCTGTGCGCTAACAGTTGTACCAAAGACTTTGACTGGAAAAGCAGCAGATGGTTCCGATGTCGAAATTTGGAAGCTGTGGAACCGCCGCCAATCTACTAAGTTTAACGGCGTTTCTTACATCGTGCAGCGCGGTGCAGAGGCGGTTTATTCTGAGGCAGGCAAGGCACAGATTCAGGCATTAGTCAATTTTTACATGGAAAATGCTGCGATTATTCGCGAGAAATTGACAGCGGCGGGAATCGAGGTTTTTGGTGGCGAAAATGCACCTTATGTGTGGGTGAAAACGCCTCACGGTTTGTCGAGTTGGGATTTCTTTCAGAAGTTGCTGGAAACTTGCAATGTGGTGGGAACTCCGGGTTCTGGTTTTGGTGCGGCGGGTGAGGGTTATTTCCGCATTTCGGCGTTCAATAGTCGGGAGAATGTGGAAGAAGCGATGAGACGAATTGTGGAGAAGTTTAAGGTTTAATCTCATCTCCTGCTTAAACGGAAAGGCCGCCAGGGCATGAATTCCCTGGCGGACTGCCGGACTCAGCGAAAAAGCATTAATTTAATATGTTGTGGAACAGGCCGGAAAGCCTGTTCATGAAAATAGTAAAAGATATGAGTTATAATCTAAAATGATTGTGGCTCAGCCTTTCAATAAAAAATGCAAGCTAACACCAGGAGTTTATTATGCACTTGCTACGAGTTCAAGTTCCTGATTTTCGCGGTTTAAAGGACATTGACATCACTTTTGAAAAAGATTTTTTTCCTACTATTTTTCCGCTGGGTAGTCAAAATGGTGGCGGTAAAAGTACGCTGTTGCAGTTAATTTTTGTATTGCTGCACTGTTCTGTGGATGACGAGAAAAAAACATTTTTACAAAACTTTCTTCAAGGATTTAAAGTGGCTGATGGAGAAGATAAAAAAAACTTAGCAATTATTGATATTTGGAATGGAGAAAAAATAGTTCAAATTATTTTTTTTGCCTGCAAGAATTCTTTTCTCAAAAAGTCCGCGTCTTTAAATATTAAAATCAAAAATACAGAAGATATCACTTTTTATCCTGTAACACAATTTAAAGGAATGGAAAAGCAAATTGCCGATTTAGAAGCAGTAAATAAGAGCTTAACACTGAGTAGTCATCGATTAGATACAATCAAAAACATTGAAGACAGTGAACAAAGGTTTGACACGGCTAAAAAAGAATTTATGTGGATTCAACAATTGGTATCAAATTCAAGAGTTTCAGCATTAATATCTGTTGTCAACTCCAAAAAAAATGTATCTATTAAAGAAATTGAAAGGTTTCAAGACGAAATAAAATACAGACTACAAGAAGTTGAAAATAATCTAAATAATTTGAAAAGTACCTATGGAAGCTGTGAGGAAGTTTGGGAAAAGATCATTGAACATTTAACAGAAAAAAATATGACATATATATGTAACTATTCAAGTGCAAAAAATTCAAATGATCAGCAAAATGAAGCTTTACTCTGTAATTTAAGTAATATAGATAGGAAAGAAACCAACGATTTTTTAAACAGACTTTCAGAGAAAATATTTTTAGCAGCTCCCTCCACACAAGTTTTTCTATTCCTAGATAGATCTGCTAGAGAACTATTATTTAAAAGTCATAGTCAGACAAATGAGCATTATTTCGATAAAATTAAAAAATCAAAATCTCAATTAAAAGGATTTTTTACTTATGACTTCCTGGATGTAGATTTACTCATTGAAGCCTTTAAAGCTGCTATAGATAAAGATATTAAAGAAGCTAGAGAAACAGGTAAATATGGTAACAGCTATCAAACCTTAGTAAATGAATTAAGCTTTTTATTAAGCTGTAAAACAATAAATATTGACAAAGACCTTTCGGGAGTAAATTTAAAATTAGAGAAAAATGGTGAAACTATAGAACTATATCCAGAAGATTTAAGTCACGGCGAACTAAAAAGACTCAGCATTTATCTATGGCTCAAGTTCCGCAACATAGAAGATGCTATTGTTTTGATGGATGAAATTGAAATAGCTTTTCATCCAGATTGGCAATATCAAATTATATCAGACCTCAAAGAGTGGACTCCCAGCAATCAATATATTCTAGCAACTCACTCCTACGCATTGTGTGAAGCTTTGACACCAGCTCACGTTAAAGAAATCGAGCCAAAACTGCTCAAACAAAAATCTAATATTACAAATGAGTCTTAATCCAGAACAGCTAAAACAACATTGTGAGGCAATTCTTCAATCTCGCAGAATTAACAACAGAATTGTGGTGCTATGCGAAGGCCCTATTTCCGATATCGAGGGTAGGCGATCACCTCAAGCTTATAAAAAAATGGAGGAAATGCCGGATGCCAACTTTTATAAGGCTTGCGTTCCGAGATGGTGGAGAGAAAAGCTGCCACAATTTTTCAACTGTGGCGATCGCGCAAGTGTAATAAATACTTATTTGAAGCTTTTAAAATTACACCAACAGGATACCCGTAACTCGTATTTAGAGCCCGATCGACTTTTTGCAATGATAGATTTGGACTTGCACCTGCAAAAGATTGATGATTACCCTTTTCCCGATACAGAAGCAATTTTTTGCGATCTTTACGAAAAATCGGAGGTGCGATCGCAAAATGCAAAACGGCACCGGATATGGATTACAGGTTTAATTCATAAAGAAGCATATTTTCTTACACCTGAGCTTCAATCAATATTTGATGATTATCCTCATCCTCCGATGTATCAGGATAATCCTCTTGAACTGAATAGTATTTATATGGATATGGCTGATAAAATTAGTAGCGATCCAGACTTGAAGAATAACCTTAACATACAGAGATCGCTCCAGCGCATAAATCATTGTTTAAATTGTACAGATTTAGATAAATTACAAGATTCATGGAAAACTGAGTTTAAAAATACGTCTGATGAAACACGGAAGCATCAGTTAATTAGGGCTTTGCTCACAATTAAAAAAGTTAAGAATGAGAAACAACCTGAGCATGATTATTGGGAAAAAATTAAGCCACCCGCTAACTGGAGTGGGAATGAGAAAGTATTTAGAGAGCAACTCTCGTTAGAAATTGGGAGATTTTATTCAGAGCAAAATAGTGATGTTAAGTCTCATATTCCTTTTTTTTTCAAAACATTGTATGAGTTCGTTTAAATAAAACGCCTCAATTATAATATTCCATTTTCTATCCATCAGCATCGCTAGGAAAACCAAATTGGTCTGGTAATTCAGCCGAGGTAATTTGCAGAATCTCTAGCAACTTCTTGTATTGAACAGGCGTTAGCTTCGGTACCGATCGCCCAGCTTCCCAGTTGCTTACCGTCGCTTCCGTAACGCCAAGTGCTTCTGCTAGCTGCTTTTGAGTCATAAACCGCTGAACTCTCAGTCGCATTAGGGGCGATCGATCGGCTCTTTCTGAGGTTTCCATAGGCTATTTGTTAAGTTCTATTAATTTATTTGGATTTTGCCTAAAATCATTGACACTTACCCTAAATTAATTTAGACTTAAGCTAATAGAGATTAGACAGCACCAGCTAAGCCACTTGTGCTGTAGGGGAATTGCTGTCTTTTCTTCAACTTGTTATTGTACGCGGTTTTACCGTTACAAAGCATCAAACCTATCCAAAATTATTCGTCAAAGCTATGTTGCAAGATTCATCATCGAACCAAACATCGCCGAATGTTTTAACCAACCAAACCTTTGAGGGCGATCGCGAAGCAGTCCGTCACGTCATCATCGGTTCGCCGCTGGGGGTACGGCGAACTATCCACCAACTGCACGCATTGCGCTACGAGGAAGCTGTTCGTTGGACTCATCCGATCGCCATTCCCGACAATCGCATCATTATTACACCCGACCAGGGAGAAATCATGAGTCTGTTAGTCAAATTAATCCGGCTGCAATGAAGTCATAAATGTGCGATCGCTCTTTCTAGAATTGAGTCAAAAGTGCGATCGCGAATCTCTTCTCGTTGCCCGTGGTAAACTCAACAGATATATCCAAAAACTCTTGTGGGGTAGGCATCCTGCCTGCCCTGGGTACAACCTTAACAACTAGCTCGCAATTCAGCTTATGATTGTTATCACTCCCGTCCTCAAACCTGTTAGCCAGATCGAGCTTGCTCCCGGCAGTGTCGTAACTATTCCCAATATAACTTGGCTGGAATTTGAGTCAATTTTGGAGGAGTTGGGAGAAAAGCGATCGGCACGAGTTGCTTACAGCAAAGAGACTTTAGAAATTATGGTTCCTTTACCAGAACACGAAATTCCCAGAGATTTAATCTCTGATATTGTCAAAATTTTACTTAAGTCGGCGGGCATAAGATACCAACCATTCGGTTCTACTACTTTCAAACGGGAAGGTGCAGCAGGAGTTGAACCTGATGCTTGCTTTTACATTCTAAATTATCAACGGATGATCGGCCGCCGCCGACTGCAACCCGACGCTCCGCCGCCGGATTTAGCAATTGAGACGGATGTAACTTCTAAAACTACTATAGATGCCTATAAAATTATTGGAGTTCCAGAAGTGTGGGTTTATGACAGCGGCAGACTTCGCATCTATTTGCTGCAAGATGGAGAGTATGTAGAATCGGATATTAGTCCGAATTTTCCAGAAATCGCGATCGCCCAACTGATTCCGGCTACAGTGGAACGTGCTTGGCAGGTTGGAAATTTGCAAGCGCTAGAAGAATTTGAAAGTGCGATCGGCTAAACTCCTAGGATGCGTTACGCACTTCGCACTTTGCATCCAAAAAATCACACACTTACTGCCCAATTGTCAACCCCTAAAGGTCGATAAATTGTATCTCTTTGCTGATAACTCCGCCCCAAAGAACTAATCGCATTTTGCAAATCTTCGACAGATTGACAACTGCCACCAACCGCACCGGCCATCGTTGTAATATGCTCTTCCATCAATGTACCGCCGATGTCGTTGCAGCCCCATTTCAGCGCTTCTGTAGCTCCATCTAAACCTAGTTTTACCCAACTCGGCTGGTGATTGGAAATCAAATTTCCCAAGAAGATTCTCGATACAGCCGTGAGTAACAAGGTCTCTGCTAAAACTGGTTGGTCGCGGCCGACTCGACTCCGCAAAGGAGCCGGTGCTTCCTGTCCGACAAATGGTAGTAAAATAAATTCTGTAATGCGTGCCCCATAGTTTTGGTCGATCGCAGTTTGTTGGAGCGATCGTACTTTTTCTAAATGCAAAACCTGCTGTTGGGGCGTCTCAATATGCCCGCAAAGCATCGTACTCGTTGTCGGCAAACCCAGACGGTGAGCAGTTCCCACAATTTCCAGCCAAGTTGCCGAATTTAGTTTTTCCGGGCAAATCACCCGTCGCACAGAATCGTCGAGAACTTCCGCCGCCGTTCCCGGCATCGAACCGACTCCCGCATCCTGCAAAGCCGAAATTACATAGCTGAAACTAAGATTATCTCCTCTGGCAATAAATTCTATTTCTTGGGGCGAAAAAGCGTGCAAATGCAACTGAGGAAACTTATCCTTAATAGTTTTCACCAATTGCAGATAATAAGGTAAAAATGCGCCGTTCAGCTTAGCTTGAAGATTTAAGCCCCCCTGCATACAAATTTCCGTCGCACCCCGCTGCACTGCATCAGTTGCCTTTTCCTGAATTTGAGCTGCATCTAACCAAAAAGCGCCCTCATCTCCCTCGTCGCGGCGAAATGCACAGAAACTGCAATGCTGCTCGCAAATGTTAGTAAAATTAATATTTCGATTGATAACGTAGGTGACAGTATCCCCTGATTGTCGGCGGCGGAGCAAGTCAGCGGTTGTTTGAATAGAAGCTCGCGCGTCTGGATCTCTTTGCTGCAAAAGTACCAATGCCTCTGCAGAAGAAATGTTATAACCTTGTAAAGCTCGATCGAGAATTGCATCCACAGTTTTTTTGTTAGCTAAGCTACAGAATTGCTGCCTAGAATTAAGGCGTTTTTATATTTTAACGAATCAACTATAGAGGAACGATTTTCTAAAATCTCAAGTCTTACAAAACCATCCTTTATTTTATGGACACTGAAATGATGGGCATCAACCAAGTAAATCAGCTATTGCCAGTGCCGTCTGGGCCTTTGGAAATTCCTGCTGTAGAGACTTTCAATTCAAATTTTACAGACGCAGGCACACCGCCAATTTATTTTTCCCTGGTCATTCCCACCTACAACGAGTGCAAGAATGTCAAGAGTATTGTGGAAAAATTGAGCCACTTGCTCGATGGCAGTATTCCCGGCAACTACGAATTAATTGTGGTCGATGACGACAGCCCCGATCGCACCTGGGAAGTCGCCCTGTCCCTGACACCGGAATATCCGCAATTGCGGGTAATGCGCCGAGAAGAGGAGCGAGGACTTTCCACAGCGGTAATTCGCGGGTGGCAAGCCGCTCGGGGCGAGGTTTTGGGCGTCATCGATGCCGACTTGCAGCATCCCCCGGAGACGCTATTGCAGCTTTTAGCAGAAATTCAGCGGGGAGCCGATTTAGCTGCTGCGAGCCGCCACGTTGCCGACGGCGGGGTGAGCGACTGGAGCGTTGTCAGGCGATTTTTATCGCGGGGCGCTCAAACTGTGGGGTTGGTGATCCTGCCGGGAGTCGTGGGCCGAGTTTCCGATCCGATGAGCGGCTATTTTATGGTGCGTCGCACTTGCATTGCGGGCAAAACCATGAATCCGGCAGGCTACAAAATATTGATTGAAGTGCTCGGCAGGGGGGACATCCGCTGGATTGGAGAAGTTGGTTACGTGTTTCAGGAACGGCAAGAAGGCGAGAGCAAAGTTACTTGGAAACAGTATATTGAGTATTTGCGACATTTGCTTCGGTTGCGGTTTTCCCGCTGGCCGATGGGCAAGTTTCTGCGGTTTGGCCTGGTGGGTTTCAGCGGCGTGTTTGTGAATATGGGGGTTTTGTACGTGCTGCGGGATATCCTCAATTGGGAGCTGACTCGCAGTCTGATCGTTGCTGCTGAATTGGCAATTATCAGTAACTTTTTGTGGAATGATTTGTGGACTTTTGGCGATATTTCTAAGCGGCAGCCAGGAAAGCGCCAGCGATTGAAACGGCTGTTGAAATTTAATACGATTTGCTTGATGGGTTTGATTTTGAATGTGCTGCTGGTTAATTTGCTGTTTAATGTTTTTGGGATGAATGAATATTTGGCTAATTTAATTGCGATCGCGGCTGTGACTCTGTGGAACTTCTGGATTAATATGAAGTTGAGCTGGCGGGTAACGGAAGTAGATAGGTAATTGGTAATTAGTAATTGATCATTGATAAAATGACTGACGGCTAATGACTAATCACTAATGGCTCTTCTTCCCTATGCATTTGAATGACTGAATTAATGATAAAGAACAAACAACTGTTGTTGCTATTGCTGTGGACGGCGATCGCTTTTATTTTGCGCTTTGCCAATTTGGACTCGAAACCGCTGTGGACGGACGAGTTTTCGACTATAGTTTTTAGTTTGGGCAACAGTTTTCGAGGGGTGCCGCTCGATCGCGCGATCGACCTTTCTACATTATTACAACCGCTACAATTGCGCCCCAATGCTGGCATTGCAGATGTTCTCAACCATTTGCTGCTAGAAAGCAACCATCCACCAGTGTATTTTATGTTCGCCCACTGGTGGATGCGACTGTTTGGGCCGACCGAGGATAGTTTAGTTTGGATTGGGCGAGCTCTTCCTGCATTATTGGGCGTAATTTCAGTTCCCGCTATCTACTTTTTGGGCAAATTTGCTTTTAGTTCTCGTTTAGTCGGTCAATGTGCGGCCGCGATGATAGCAGTTTCTCCCTACGGCATTTATCTCGCTCAAGAAGCTCGCCATTACACTTTAGGAATCTTATTAGTTATTGCCTCTCTTTTTTGCCTCGCCTTAGCTGCAAAAAAGCTGCAACAGCGCGCTCCTCTGCCTATTTGGGCTGTGCTGCTTTGGGTAGTTGTTAACTGTTTGGGAATTGCGGTTCACTACTTTTTTGCACTAACTTTGTGTGCCGAAGCAATAGCATTAATTGCGGTAATCTGGCAGCAGTTAAATGGAAAGTTGCCAATTGA
Source organism: Microcoleus sp. Pol12B4 (assembly GCF_036701385.1). Taxonomy (NCBI): domain Bacteria; kingdom Bacillati; phylum Cyanobacteriota; class Cyanophyceae; order Oscillatoriales; family Microcoleaceae; genus Microcoleus; species Microcoleus sp. Pol12B4. Next base: position 14,831 of record NZ_JAUBQR010000071.1, read on the forward strand.
CAACAGCCAGCGGCCTAATATTTGGCAATTTCAAATCCTGTGGCGGCTTTTCGCAGTAGCGATGGGCACTTTAGCTGGCGGTTTAGTTTGGCTGCCGGTATTTTTGTCAAATAAATACGGCAACGAACTAACTAATTGGATTGTCAGCGGCGATCGCACATTTTTAAATGTGATTAATCCGATTTTTCAAGCTTTAGCTGGATGGATCACTGTGATGTCTCTGCTGCCCGTTGAATCGCCAAATTTGGCAGTAGTAGTTGCATCGGCGATCGCAATGACAATATTTTTGATATTGGTGCTTCCGATCATGTTTAGCGCTTTTCAAAATTCCTTAACAACAACCGATACTCGTTTAGGTACTGTTATTTTCGGCGGATTTGTGCTAGGAGCAATTTTTCTATTTTTCAGCTTTGCATATATTCTAGGGATTGACCTAACTCGCGGCGCTCGATACAATTTCGTCTACTTTCCGGGAGTAATATTGCTTTTAGGAGCAACCTTGGCGGTTATTTTTAACACACCTACAACAAAAAGTCAATGGTTTAATTTACCTGCTGTGGAAATTGCTGGCAAAAAAGCAGTCATGCTAATTTTAGTAATGGGTTTTTTTAGCGGTGTCACAGTAAATTCCAATCTCGGCTACCGCAAATATTACAAACCCGACCTTTTAATTCCGGTTATCCGCGAATTCTCGAAAGTTCCCGTCCTAATTGCCACTACTCAAAAGACTCATGTAGAAATAGGAGAGTTGATGGGGATAGGGTGGGAATGGGAAAGAAGTTCGGCAATGGATTTTGTAGCGGGTGTAACGGATGTTAGGAAGAAAGAAGAAGTTAAAGCCTTTGATTCTCCGCTGTTTCTTTTGGCTAACCAGAGAAAGGATGGGGCGGAAATAGTGGCAGGGACACTTGACAAAACGCTCAGTCAATTAGAACGTCCGCTTGATTTGTGGCTGGTTAATTTTCGCGCACCTGTCAATCTAGAACCACAAAAATGTCAGCTTGAATCGCGCGAGTTGCCTGCGGTGGATGGGTATGAATATCAAGTTTATCACTGTTCTAGGTCATAGGTAGGTCTTAGGGGATGGCTCGGTCGATCGCACTTTCGATTAAAATAATTAAAATAAGTGCGTTAGCGAAGATTTCCGCAGGAATCGATCTTTCATTGCAGTACAAATTTTGCCGCAGAGGTAGCTCCTCAAAGTTTGAGTCACTCTCAGTATGCTCAACTTTCTGATTGAATTAAATCGCCTGCAGGTGGATGTCATTTGATAGCTTTGTCAGCGGTCAGAATATTAATGACTCGGGTGCATCTCACTTTTGCAAATATATGAAAAAGGGCTAAAATGAAAAAGCTAGTAAAAATGTGAAAAAAGATGAGGTAAAAAAAATGACACCCGAAGACCAACAACGCCTAAAAGCACACTTAAAAGGGGTAGCATCCATTCTTTACAGAAATACAGATTCAACCGAACTTTTAAATTTTGAAACTATCGAAAATTCTCTACGTCAAAAAATGTTAAAAGAAGTTGGGCCCGAACTAGGTAGGTTTTTTTTTCAAAAGTATCAGGAATTAAAACCGGAAGACAGCGAACCGTAAAATCATTAGTCGGATTGCTGAATATTACAGACAATCAGGCGAAATATTTCGGGCTAAAACCTTATAGTCAACTCAGTCCAATGATGGAAAAGTGCGCTCTGATAATCAGCGCCAACGAGTCTTATCAAAAAGGAGAAAAAGATTTAGAAACATTCACAGGAATCCCAGTTTCTCATAGTACCTTACAGAGATTAGTTCATAGCCAAGAATTTGAATTGCCTACATCTAAACAAGGAGTCCAACAAATTACCTTAGATGGAGGTAAAGTCAGGCTACGCAACGAAAACAAGGGTGAGCCATGTTATTGGAAAGATTATAAAGCCGTGTGTTTAGATAATGTTTATTGCGGAGCATTATTTCAAAATAATCAAGATTTAATTGATTGGAGTAATAGCCAAAAATTGCTACATCCTATATATTGTATAGGGGATGGTCATCCCGGAATTTGGAACTTGTTTCAAGAAATTGGAGTGACTGAACAAAGACAAGAAATCTTAGATTGGTATCATCTGAAAGAAAATTTGTACAAAGCCGGGGGTTCATTGAAACGATTAAAACAAGCCGAAACTCTGTTATGGTTCGGTCAAGTTAATGAAGTTATCAATTTATTTAAAGAGTTGAAAAGAAAAGGATTTAAAACCTTTTGCAATTATTTAGAGTTCCATCGCAACCGAATAGTTAACTACCGATACTATAAAGAAGAATCTTTAAGTTCTATCGGTTCTGGAACAGTGGAATCAACGATTAAACGGATTGGACTAAGGGTGAAATTATCGGGAGCGCAGTGGAATATCGAGAGTGTTTCCTCTATCCTTTCTCTTCGCTGTGCTTATCTCAATGGTCAACTTTCTACTTGATGTATCTGCAAAAGTGAGATGCACCCAATGACTCTCTCTCTATTTAAGACTAATGCTGTAAATGTAGCTCGTCCAATTGGAGTCAAACCAACTATTGATAATCCATCCGCAGACCAAATAAAATGTTCGCGACAACTATCTTGTCTGGGGTTAAACAACGGTACTTCTACGTCTGACTGAGCATCTATCGCTCTAGTTTTATCAGATTTCTTGCGGTTGCAGTGAAAGCAAGCTAATGCTAAATTTTCAATATCGTTAGTCCCTTTTTTAGTTAGGGGAATGATGTGTTCGATAGTAAACTCTACGTACTGCTATTGTTCGGAGGCATGACAATATTCGCACAGACAGTTTGCTCTCTGACGAACTTGATTTTGGATATTTTCTGGGATTTGACGGCGAGCCGACATTTCTACACAGTAGCCTGAATCTGGCCCAAGAAAAGATTGCGGACAGTCCGATTGACAAAACTGAGGTAACCGTCGATTTCTTCGTAAAGATTGAGTTCTTGTTCTTCGTCAGAATTTAGAGGCAAAGTTTGTTGTTTGTCTAACAGTTCTTGGATGGGATTTTTGACAGCGGTGGAGGCTCTAAAAATTGGTATGCCTTCCACTAACTCAATTCGGACAGCTCCTTCTATAGGTAGAGTATCGCGCAGGTTTTGCAGTTTTGGCAGGACTAGCATAGTTGTGGATTTTATGGGTTTCCGTCTTGATTATATCTAGGTTTTTTCACTCTTGTCTCACACTATCGGGCACGCCCACCGCCGAAATACCCGATATCGCCCTTAAATTCTGACACCGAATCAATTCGTTAAAATCCAAACTGCGCCCTTCAATTTGCGCCACAGCCTCGATCGCCCCAAGCAAATGTCCGGCCGCTTCCGCTTCGTTGTAACCACGCCTTCCCGCTACTCTAATCGCCCCCTCGTCAGCATCTAACTCTACTTGGGAACTGCGGTTGTCTCGCCAAATTCGAGTCATGGCGAGTCCTGTCAAACCGCCCGCGATCGCAGTGCCGATCGCATCTCCCTGCAACAATTCTACAACAGTCCCGACAATTCCCGCCAAAGCAGCACCTTGATAAATATCCGGTTTAAACCACTTAAAATTGCACAGAAAACTTACATTCCGCAATAGCAGTAAATCCCGCTGCGGCTTAGATAGCAGCCGCCACAAATCAAAATTAATATAAATCGGGCGAGATTGATTCCAAGGCAAAGGAAAATCGCAGTCAATTACCGTTGATTGTTGTGGCTTATTAATAATTTTACACGTCATGCGGCCGGAGGCTGGCATCACATCTAACAGGCGGCGAATTTCTGGATCTGGATTCATAATTTTTGGTAATTAGTAATTAGTAATTACATCTGTAGAAAAAACAATAATATCTATCAGGAGCTTATAGGGGCTGGTTTTACAGACAATAATTGCCTAAAACCTACAATCTCCTAAACCCGCCCCCACCCAATAGCTGATGCGATCGAAATCAAAGGTGATATAGCTTATTAGTTGTGTGGGGACGGGTTTCTGTAAATTTTTGAAGGTAGTTCAATATTGTTTGTAAAACGCGCCCCTACAAGTCAATAGAAGATATTAAGGGTTTTTCTTGGAGGCGGAAGAAGGAGATTCTTGAGTTGTGGGATCTGCTTTTTCGGTATTGGGCGACGGCTTCGGACTAACAATTGCTGGGGCAACTGACGGCTTTGAATTCGCGGTTGGGGACGCCGATGATTTTGGAGATCCAGGGGCTGTTAACGGGGCAGCAGGGGCTGTCTTAGCGCCTAAAATACTGGCATCTCCGGTGTCGAAGGTTCCCGCAATACAAGCGATCATCATTGTTGCTAAGGTGCCGACAAATAATGCTTTCCAACCGAGTTCGGAAATGTCTTTGCGGCGGGATGGAATTAGGGCGATCGTGCCGCCGACAAATATGCCGACGGAGGCTAAGTGGGCAAAGCCGGAAAGCGCGTAACTAACAATTAAAACTGTACGATTGCTCACCAGTCCTTTTGCCGATGCTTCTGCTAAACTTTGATAGGGCGGAATGGCTGTTTCTAATAGCCTGCGACCGATGATTACTGATGCTTGCCAAGAGTCGTCAATGGAAACTCCTGTTAATAGCGTCAGGGGATAAAATAAAAATCCCATAATGTTGGCTAAGGTGACAACTTTGAAAAAGCCACCAATTGGGCCGGGCAAAATGGCCAGCCAACCAAAGAATTGATTGATTAAGGAAACTAAGCCTAAAATTAAAATCAAAACAGCGGCGATCGCCACTGCCATTTTTACCCCGTCTAATGCACCAATTATCGCTGCATCGAGAGGGCTGACTCGTTCGATGGGTTCTCCCCCAACAGTCTCTTGTTTGAATTCTTCGCCGTCCATGTCGGAAATTTCTTCGCCCACAAACTCGCGCCCTTTAGGCTTCCGTTCTTCCTTGGGAATGCCACCCATTGTCAGGGGGACGCCTGTTTCGGGTACTAAGATTTTGGAGAGAACAAAACAAGCGGGAATGGCGATAATTGAAGCGGAAACTAAGTGTCCTAAAATATTGGGAAAAACTGGCTTGAGAAAACTGACGTAAATTGCTAAAGTTGAAGAAGCTGCAGTTCCAAAACAGCAAGAGAGGATTGCACAAAGTTCGGAACGAGTCATTTTTGGCAAATAAGGTTTGACGACAATTGCCGCTTCAATTCCTACGAAAATATTGGCTGCACCGCTGAGGGCTTCCGCGCCGCTCAACCGCATTGTCATATAAAAGATTTTGGCAAAAACTTCGGTAATAATTTGAATCACGCCGATGTTGTATAGCAAGGCCATGAGGCCAGAAAAAAATATGACGGTCGGTAAAGCTCGAAAGGCAAAAATATATCCTAAATTAACTGCCGGATCTTTACCCGGTATCGGTACAACATTGCTCCCGAATACAAATCTCGCTCCAGCGTCAGCAGCGGTGAATACTCCATCGAGTAAGCCAGTAAACCACTCTAGGGCGATGCGAGTTGGGGGGAACAGGAATACTAAAAATCCTAAGACTAATTGCAGTCCAATGCCCCAGATGATGACGCGCCAGGGAATATACTTGGACTGTCGGTTTTCTGAAAAAATCCAGGCGATCGCACATAAGCCAAAAATGCCCAGAAACGAGATAAGATTGTAGATAGACATGAGCCTAGTCCTTGAAATAGTTGAGAATGCCGATCGAAGGTTTGCACCACATCAGTTATACTATTCATCTGACGGCAAATACTAAAAAAAATAACGGGCAGATGAATTACGCACTCAACAGCGTACTTATGTCATTGCTTAGGTCATTCCGAAGTCTGCGGATCTTTAGCAACCCTTGATTTGCCGTAATTACCAGCAGTTTAGATAGAAACTCTCACACATGGAAGCTTTTGCTCCACATCCTCCTGAATGGACTGCGACGGCGGTTCACGCTAATGAGTTTTGCTGTCCCAAGTGCGGTGCTAGCTGCACTGATGCGGCTGAGGTCTGGATTAATCGCCGATCGCCAGTATACACCGAGTTCAACCGCCGCAAGTGGCAAGAATTTTACCGCTGCCAGTGCGGGGACGTGTGGTGGGCTTGGAGTAACGATAGACCTCCTTCTGAACTTGTGCGTCGCGATGAGAACTCGGATGAGGGCCCGGATGACAGCCGGGATGATGATTTTTAGAACCGTGACAGAATTTTCGCTTTTCGCTTTGCGATTTTTTTATTTAAAATTAGGGTAAGGTGCGCCAACGCGCACCCTACATTTAGATATGTTAGCGCCAGTTATCAACTAATTCATCACGTCAAGTATTCCCTTGACTACGCCTTCCATGACTCTTTCAATTAAGCTCAATTCATTTTCGCCGATCGACTCATTTAAGAGCATTGACTGAATTCGCTGTCTGTCATTGCGAGTTAGTTCGCCTGACGAAAATATCTGCTCAACTATTTGTTCAGTTAGAAATGGGAAAGCTGGAGTTTGCATGGTTGATCTCTAAAAGCATCAGTATTTTGTTTTTAACTTTATTAGAGGAGCCAGTTATTGTGTGGGTTTTTACTTTCCCACCCCATCCGTGCTCTAATCCTAGGACTCTGGGGGGATTTTGTCAATACACTTGTTACAGATCAATACAAAATTTGCCTTAAATTTCCGACATTCTGGCAAGGGGTGGTTTTGGAGTGCGATCGACCCCCGGCGGTGGCGGTGTTTAATCGACTTTTTTAAGTTTATTGGCACTTTTGCGGAACATTACAGCTCAAAAAAAATCAAAACGAGAAGAGATTAAATTTGCTAATGGAGAATTGGCTTTTCTGAATTCCCTCTTCCTTCCGGCTAATGACTAAGAACTAATGACTAATGACTAATGACTAATGACTAATAGCTTCCTCCAATGACCTATTTTCGTTCTGCTCTAATTTTGACATTAGGTTTTGGGCTGCTACCGCTAGCAGTGCGATCACAACCTGTCGTTCCCGCTACTGACGGCACGAATACTGTTGTTAAGTCGGAGCAAAATCGCACAGACATTAGCGGCGGACAACTGTCTGGAAACGGGGGAAATCTGTTTCACAGCTTCAGCCAATTTAATCTCAGCGAAGGTCAAATAGCTAATTTTCTAACTAATCCAAGTATTCAAAATATTTTAGGGCGGATTTCCGGCGACAATGTTTCCATAATTAACGGTCTGATTTCTGTAACCGGTGGCAACTCGAATTTATTCTTAATGAATCCGGCGGGAATTGTCTTCGGTCAAAATGCTAGATTAAACGTGCCGGGATCGTTTTTGGCGACAACTGCTACAGGTATTGGTTTCGGCGATCGCTGGTTTAATTCTAGCGGAATTAATGATTACAAAGCTTTACTGGGAAATCCTAATCAACTTAATTTTAATAACTTACAAGTTGGTACAATTGTCAATGCGGGAAACTTAGCAGTGGGCACCGGACAAAGTTTAAGTTTGGTCGGTGGCACAGTTATTAATACAGGCAAATTATCCGCTCCAAACGGTCAAATTACTGTGGCTGCTGTTCCGGGAGAAAATGCAGTCCGTATCAGTCAAACCGGCAATTTGTTGAGTTTAGAAATTACTCCGTCTTTGCAATCGGAAAAAGATGCGATCGCCCCGGTTTCTTTGCCTCAGTTGCTGACGGGCCCCGGCGTAGCGTCAGCCACAGGTTTAACGACTAACGCACAAGGTCAATTGGTACTGACTGGCGGCCAAACAGTGGGGATAAATGGGGGAAGTGCGATCGTCTCCGGTTCTGTAAATGTATTTGCTCCTTCTGGGAATGCTGGCGGCACAGTTAATATTTTAGGGGAAAAAGTCGGACTGTTCGGCGCAAATATCGATGCTTCCGGGACGAACGGCGGAGGTACTGTGCGCGTCGGAGGCGGTTTCCGGGGAATGGAACCAGTTCCGAACGCACTGGTAACTTATGTTAGTCCTGATTCTACGATCGCAGCCAACGCGATCGACCGCGGTAATGCCGGCACTGCGGTAATTTGGTCAGACAATACAACTCGCTTCTTCGGCAAGATTAGTGCTCGCGGGGGCATCGCCGCAGGTAACGGCGGAAGAGTAGAAGTTTCCGGCAAAAATGCTTTAACTTTCCAAGGAGAGGTCGATACCCGCGCAACTAACGGTGCGATCGGCAATTTGTTGCTAGATCCGGCAAATATTACGATCGTCAGCGGTAACGGCGACAGCAGCGCGCTATCAACCGGTGGCGGACTCGAAGTGGCACCAGAACCTAATGAAACATCGATCTCAGAAGTGCAGTTGGAACAGATGGCTGCCGGCAGCAACGTGGTTTTAGAAACCCCCGGCTACATCACCCTCCAAGACTTGCCCGATAACAAACTTTCGCTGCAAGCGAGAACGGGAGACACCGTAACATTTAGATCGGGTGGAGTGTTTGTTGTCAATGACCCCAACGATTTAATCGCGACTCAAGGTGGCAACATCAACTTTTTCGCCAGCAGCATCTCTCTGGGCGGACTCAATGCTAACGGCGGCAATATTGCTATCACTGCTAACGGCATTGACTTCAGAGGCGGCAGCAATTCTGTCAGCAGTGCGGGGGGAACAATTCGCTTGCAGCCGAACGATAGCCGAGCAATTCGGATCGGTGGCACCGGCGATGTTTTGGGGCTTTTAGACTTGACTGCAACGGATCTCGGCGCTTTGGCGGGGGGTTTTAGTTCGATCGCGATCGGGCGCGAAAACGGTAGCAGCTCGTCGATCGCGATCGTCGCACCCATTACCTTCAATAGCCCGCTGACACTTCAAGGCAGCTCGATCGCGATCGACAATCCCCTGATCACAACCGGCAGCGCTAGCTTGACTCTCGACGCGCCCAAAACTGATCTCAACGCCAACATTGCGACATCCGGCGGCGATCTCACTTTTACAGGAAACGCATCCCTCAATGCTGACGTGGCTTTGAGCACGGAAGTTACCGGCAACATTCTGTTCTCCGGTAGCGTAGACGGAGCTCGCGCCCTGAGACTAGACTCTCAGCGAGTGCTGTTCGGCGCTACCGTCGGTCAAGCTGCACCGCTGGCGAGTTTGACTGTCAACGCCGGTAGTACCAAGGTTTCGAGCAATATTGCGACATCTGGCGACATGAATTTCAATAGTAACGTCACAGTCGATCGCACCGCCACCCTAGCCGCCACTACCGGCAATATCGCTTTTGCCAATACCCTCGACAGCACGCCGGGCCGGGCTAATAATTTGACGCTGCGCGCTGGCGGCAACATTACTTTTGAGGGCCTAGTCGGTCAAACTCAGAGGTTGGGCCTGCTCTCGGCTGACGCTGCTAGCGTGACGGCTGCTTCCACAATTACAGCGCGCAGTTTGAGCGTTAACGCGCGAGATTCTGTTACCTTCGGGGGGGACAGCGCGGCTGCTTTGGGAGCCGATATCAAGGCAGCAAATGTCCTCTTAGAGGGTAATTTAAGGACGGATGGCGGCAGCGTGAACCTGCAAGGAAGCGGCGAGGTTCGGACTGGTAATATTACCTCGAACGGTGGGAGGATTCGGGTTGAGGGAAACACTGTTTCAGCGGGTGCGATCGACTCTTCATCGGCAACGGGAACAGGAGGCGCGATCGATCTCCAAAGCAATGCCGGTCCTTTAACTGCGGGAGCTTTGAACGCTTCCGGGGCGATCGGCGGAAATATTACCGTCACCTCTTCATCGGGCATTTCGGCTCTCGATCTCAACTCCAGCAGCACTTCAAACGGCAACGGCGGGGGCGTTTCCCTGAGCGCGACTGATAACATTCAGTTGGGCTTTATCAACGCTCAAGGCGGCACTGGTGGTACTGGTGGTAGCGTTGATGTGACAACCCTCGGTTTGTTTCGCTCGAACAATGTTTTCAACGATATAGCGGGCAATTTTTCCAGTATTTCTACTGCCGGAGGTGCAGCAGCGGGGAGGATCGCAATTCGCCACGGAGGCGCTATCGATCGACCGTTTGTAGTTGGCGGCGCGATCGACAATGGAACCCTGGGAAGCATTAATGCTGGCGCGGGAAACGCCATTTTGCCCACTTTTTCTTTTGGACAAACTTACACCCAAGGAAGTTTACCAAATCAGATTTCCCTAATTACACTGGGCGCGCCCTCTACTCCTCCACCAACCCCCGAACCAACCCCCGAACCAACCCCCGAACCAATTGCCCCACCAATTGCGGTACCGCCTGTAGTACCAGTAGTCCCCATAAATCCCGATCCTGCGCTGTCACTTCCTGCATCTGTGCAAGTAGAATTGCGATCGCAAAGTCCAGACAAAACTTCCCAAATTAGCCCGGATATTTTTCTTCCTTATCGGAGATTCGATTCGGTCGAGTCGGGAGTTTTAGCATTTGAGAAAACCTTTACTCGCGAATACGAAAAATATCTGGACTTGCCCGCAAGAAGACCCATTAGTAATATGTCGGTGATTTACGAAAATCTTCGCAAAAACGAAGAAATTACCGGAATTAAATCGGCAATTATTTATATGAATTGGGTCAGCCGAGCGGATGCAGGCGCCGCCAAAGAAAATGATTCTGTAGTGGTGGCCAGTCAGGATTTATATAATCTATTGCCTGTGAGAACCAACCTCGCATCCCATCCCCCTCATCCCTTAGAACATAAGTTGACCCAGAGGTTGCAGCCGGATGGCAAAGAAGTTTCCGATGTTCCTAACGGGGAGTATTTAGAATTAGTGTTAGTAACAGCTAACGCTGAACCGAGGCGCGTTTTAATTCCAGCGACAACACGGTGGCAGGTGTTGCAACTAGCTGACGTATTTCAAAGCGAAATAACTAATCCACGCAAAAGAAGCAGCATTAGTTATTTGGATACGGCGCAAAAACTTTATCGGTGGTTAATTGCGCCAGTTGCCACAGAATTTGCAGCTTTAAAGATTGACAATTTAATTGTAATTCCGGCAGCAGGTTTGCGGAGCGTGCCGTTTGCGGCCCTTCACGACGGCAAAGGCTTTTTAGTTGAGAAATACAGCATTAGCGTGATGCCGAGTCTGAGTTTAACTGATATCGGCTACGACAATATTGCTGATGATGAAATTTTGGCGATGGGGGCGTCGGTATTTGAAGATAAAGCGCCATTACCGGCGGTACCAGTGGAGTTAGAGTCGATCGCGCCGCCCGATCGCGGAAAATCATTTTTGAATCAAGATTTTACTCTTGGAAATTTGCAAGCTCAGCGGGCAAATCGGCCTTTTGGCATCATTCACTTAGCAACTCACAGCGAATTCCAGCCTGGGGAACCCAAAAATTCTTACATTCAGTTGTGGGATACTAAATTGCGTATCGATCAAATGCGGCAGTTGCGGTGGAATGAACCGCCGGTGAATCTGTTAGTTTTAAGCGCGTGCAGTACCGCTTTGGGCGACGAAGAGGCGGAGTTGGGGTTTGCGGGTTTGGCGGTAGCTAGCGGCGCTAGATCGGCTTTAGCGAGTTTGTGGGAAGTCAGCGATGAGGGGACTTTGGGGCTGATGACTGAGTTTTATCGGCAGTTGCGGGCCCCCAGAGGCGGTGGCAATTTGATGATTAAAGCGGAGGCTTTGCGGCGCGCGCAATTGGAGATGCTGCAGGGGCGCGTGCGGATTCAAGACGGGATGCTGCGAGTCGATGGGCTTTCTATAAGTCTAATTTTGCCTCCGGAAATTGCGGCGCGGGGCGATCGAGTGCTTTTGCATCCTTATTATTGGGCTGCCTTTACAATGATTGGCAATCCTTGGTAATGGAGATGTTGAATGAAGAAGGAAAAAGAGGCGTTGCTGAATCAATGTATCATATCATGTTCGGTCGAGCGACCGCAATTTTTGTAGAGGCTGGTTCAGCAACATTACCTGCCAATAATTGACAATCTCAAAAACCCGCGCCCCGACCAGGATCTTATGGTTAATTGCTCGGACATGATATCAATAGTGCAGGAACGAGAATATCCTGAAATTTTAGGTAAGGTATAGCAATCCTAAATCATTTGTAATTTTTTTACTTTCTCCCCTCTTGATCGGGGAAGGATTGGGGTGGGGTAACAAATTTACTACTCCTGCAAATATTGCTATATAAAGTGATTTGCACTCGCTTTCATTACATGATAATTCCCATATTTATACTCTAATTATGCAGCGCCCAAATCTCCTAGGAAGCTCAACGGCGATCGCACTTCACTCTGTTTTGCCGGATTTTGCAGGAAACTGTGGAGCGATCGCACTCCTGACTGGAATGTTTAGCCGTCTTATTTTTAAGAAATGTTAACAAAAAATAACTTTTATTTTAAACCTTAAGCTTTTCTTAAGTTTCAGGTTATTGTTATGTATTAGAGGATACATCTACTTAATTAATTAACAAGTTCTAAAAAAAAATAATTTAGTATTAATACTGATAAGAGGCTGTAAGAATGATTAACTTACCGGGCTACGACATTATTAACCAAATCCATGAAAGTAATAATTCTTTAGTTTACCGAGGAGTGAGAAAGCAAAACAAGCAACCGGTAATTCTCAAATTTCTCAAACAAGATTATCCGATGCAAGCTTCGTTAGTTAGATACAAGCAGGAATACGAAATTACACACAATCTTAACCTAGAAAGTGTGCCTAAAACCTACAGCTTAGAAAAATACCATAACAGTTTGGCTATCATTTTCGAGGATTGTGGTGGAGACTCATTAAAGCTCTTGTTGGCTTCTCACCAACTTACCTTAGAAGAGTTTTTATTAATAGGTATTAAAATAACCAGGGCTTTAGGTGAAATTCATCGACATAAAATCATTCATAAAGATATCAATCCCAGCAATATTATTATTAACTCAAACACAGGGCGAGTTCAAATTATAGATTTTGGCATCTCTACTGTTTTAAAGCGCGAAAATCCTACCCTGAAAAATCCTAATGTTTTAGAAGGCACTCTTAGCTATATATCGCCGGAACAAACAGGCAGAATGAACCGAGCAATAGACTACCGCACTGATTTTTACTCATTAGGAGTCACTTTTTACGAACTCCTAACGGGGCAATTGCCATGGGATTACAGCGATGCAATGGAATTAATCCACTGTCACATTGCTAAACAAGCAGTACCGCCCCATCAAATCAATCTAGAAATTCCTAAAGCTGTTTCTGAGATTGTGATGAAGCTATTATCGAAAACCGCTGAAGCCAGATATCAAAGCCCTTGGGGCATTATCGCTGACTTAGAAGAATGCCTAGAACAATTAAAAACTACGGGAGGAATTGCAGATTTTGCGATCGCCCAAAAAGATATTACAGATAAGTTTCAAATCCCTCAAAAACTCTACGGCAGAGAAAATGAAGTTGAAACCTTATTAGCAGCCTTTGAGCGAGTCAGCAGAGGCAGCACAGAA
>NZ_JAUBQR010000072.1:0-28164 GCF_036701385.1 Microcoleus sp. Pol12B4
GCTTTAAGTCGGGGAGTTTTTCCATTCCTTTATCTAATGTCTATCTCCTCTTCTTGTCAAGGGGGTTGAGCAATTACTAAAATTTATCATCAATTTTATATGCTTGTCGTTCAACTTTATAGCCAGCAGCTTGAAATGATGTTTCGAGAAAGTCAGCAGCTTCTCCAAGTTTTTGATATTGTATAAAGTTGCGCTCTCCGATTTCACCAGAGAGCTTTTCCACATCGCGCTGTAAAGCATCTCTGAGCGATATTTCCTGTTCTGTTAAAGGGGGAATTGTCCCGTTGTAGCTTTTCCCTGGCATTGCAATCATACTCAACCATATCCCACTAATTAGAGTAATTAAGATCGTACTAAGGATAGCCAGTCTAGTTAACGTTCTGCGATTCCATAATTCGATTGTTCCCAAGTGCATTTGTTTTTTATCTTTTGCTATCCTTGAGTAGCAGGGTGCGTCAGTTAGCGTTATTTTTTCAATAATCCAACAGCTCCTGACTGACGCACCCTACAAGTTTACACATCTGGTAACTTATACTGCCCGACAATCCGCTTAGCATATTCCGGCACATGAGCCTCTAATTTCTCCGGGTAATTCCGCTTCACGTACAGATAATTGCGAGTGAAATGAGAATCAATCGAAAACCGAGCATATTCCAAACCTTTCGGCCCAATTCTCTCAATAAACACTCCCATTAACTTCGCCGCCCACATCGGCAAAGTCACCCCTTTTTCATAAGCCGGAATGCTTTGCTGAACCGCTTCTTTTCTGTTTCCCTGAGACATCACCGGCTGAGTATTTAACTGATCCGTTACCAAATCTAACATCTCTTGCCCGGTGTCATTTCGCACCACAATCCACTGCCAGCCAAAAGGTGCGCCCATGTAGCCCACAACTAAATCTGCTAAAGAATTCACATAATCAAAACAGCTCAAACAAGAAGGAGCAAAAACATCTTTCAATTCCTTAGTATTCAAGCCAAAAAACGGCACTTTTTCTTCCGAACCATCTTCGTGTTTGAAGTGAACGTTAAAGTCTTGCATAAACTCGTAAGAAACCACCGTTTCAGGAGAACGGCTAGTCGTGTCTAGGAATTTCTGCAACCCTGCACGGCTGACATTATCCACGCAGGGAGTTCCCAAAACGTAGAGCTTCTCTAAACCCAGTTTTTTCTCGACTGTTCGCAAAGCTTGAATTTGACAGCCGACGCCAATTACTAACAGCCGCTTCATCCCCGATTTTTCGATTTGTTCTAATACTGAAAGGTTGGGGGAGAGGGTGGGTTTGTTGACTTTTGCTGCGAGAATCTCTTCACGATTTCTAGCAATAATAGGCATCGGCTGAAAGCGATCTTCTTGAGTATTTTGGACGCAAACAACGCCTTCTACAATTCCTTTTTCGAGCATTTCAATGGCAATTGTGCTGACGATCCCCGTCCATTGAGCACCCTCGATCGGCTCTTTTTTCCGAGCCGCCATCATGTTTTGACTGACTCCGAAATACCAATCGTCGGGATTGTCGAGATTGCGCGATCGCCCGTGAATCTCTTCTTCTAATTCCGCGATGTGCTGTGTTAAGAAAGCACAAGATTCCTTGACATAATGGATGTAATATGTATCGCACAAACCGCACTCGCTGCAAAGTTCTTTAGCGGGGCGGCGGCTACCCGGTTTCAGGGCCTTGGATTTTTGGTGCTTAGTAGAATCTGTTGCGGTCATCTAAATTACTTATTTTATGCAGATATGGCTTTTGTTAGGATATCACAGCAATTTCCGTTGATTTACCTGCTTTATTCTTTCTTTCATTCCTCGCAGGCGGACCCAAGCTTGTGCGGGAGCAAATTCGGTTCGCCCGAAATTGGCGGTTTTCAAAGCTTAAAAAATATTAGTCCGGACTTACCTAGGTTGCGCTAAAAACCCGGTTTCTTGCTGAATACCTCACTGTTAAACCTAAAAGTTATGGTAACAACCGGGTTTCTTTGTGTAGTTTTGGTAAAAAAACTCGGTTTCAGAGCATCGCCGTGCGTCTAGGAGTATTTGTGTAAGTCCTATTAGTATCAATCCGGATCTAGCGGGCGATCGCACGAATACATTGCCAAATAAAGCTATAAAAAAATGGTAAAAATATTTGTGACAACAGCCGTCGCTGGCATCATGATGAATCTCGCAATTTCGAGCTTAGGATTTGCTGCTTTAGTTCGTCCTATTCCCGCTATGAATCAAACTGTTGTGACTCTAGAAAGAATGCTCAGCGCAACACAAAAGCCGGCGGCGCTGAACTATTCGCGCCTGGGGATTGGCGGCGTTCGGTTGGGGATGGCTGTAGAAGAGGCAAAACGTAAGTTGGGAAAACCGCAAGGCGACGAAACTAAACCTGCTGGGCCTGGCATCGGCGGGAAGATTCGCACGCTAACCTACTCAGGATTGACGGTAGCAGCATGGGACGGCAAAGTTTATTTAGTTTCTACTAACAATCCCAAGTTCGTGACAATTGATGGTGTGAAGCTAGGAGATAACAGCCAAAAAGTCGTTAAAACTTACGGTTACGGGTCGCAATCTGTGCAGGGTGGGGTGACTCGGTTGACTTACAGCAATGACCAAAAGGCTTCTAATTTGATTGTGGAAATTAAGGGCGATCGCGTGCAAAAAATTATTGTGAGCACGCAGCTAAACTGAAATATTAAACAACTGTGCAAAAGTCCAGGTTCACAAGTTTGTAGTAATGACTTTATGCCTTATTTATGAGGATTTTTAGCCTTTCTGTAAGTTGACTGGAGGGCTTTTTCCTGATGTGTGATCGCCCGATTCTTTTTAATCCTCTTCATCATCATCCGACAATATTGCCATTTCCTCAGCAATTAGTGTCTGAAAATCCTCTCCGCAGTGAACGTTGAGATGGATTGCAGCACTCAGGAAGTCTGCTAGAATTTCAGCTTTTTGTCGATCGCTCAAATCAGGTAACTGAAGCTGATGGATTAAAGTAATCACATTTTGACACTCAGTACCCAATTCATCAATTAACGTTCTCAGTGTATAATTAGTTACAGAAATTGTCCGATCGCTAAGTTGCATCTTTATTTACCCAATCGTTTTAAAGCTTGCTGAATTCCTTTCTCAAAAGCTCGAATTTCACTTTCCCAATGCCGGATTAAGCCTTCATCGGGAAAATCCTTCTCATATTCCAGTCTAATCTTTTCTTCATGTTCTGCAATCCGCTTTTTCAACGAACGAAGAGCTTTTTTGTGATTTTTATTCCCCATAGAGTCTCATACCCATACAAAAAAGTAGAGACGCGATCGATCGCATCTCTACAGTAATTCTAAATAAGGTGCACATTGTGCACCCTACCAATTAGCGGTTCTGGGGAACAGGAGCACTCGGTGCTCCAGAAAAAGTCGCCTCACCAGTCTTAGCCCGCTTTTTGATCAAGATAGGCTTGACGCTGTTTTCTCCACCAATCGGGGGATCTTCTTGTTGAGCGTAATCAGCGCCCATCCAAGCAGGACGGCTTTGATCGAAAGCCATTTGCAAAGCAGCAGCGGCGATCGCGTGGGAGTCGTACTCCTCGGATAACTGAGACACCAGAGGCAAGAAAGATGCCATCCGTTCGCCAGCCAAAGCTTCGCGAACTTTACCCTGCATCTTTTCCAACTGACGTGCTTCAATTTGCGCCCGTGTCGGAATGTTTCGCACCGTCAAGCTCGATCGCACGTGGCGTTCAATCAAGCGCAGTTTGCGGCGATCGACCGGTTGAATCAGCGTAATCGCCGTTCCTTCGCGACCAGCCCGGCCCGTGCGTCCGATCCGGTGAACGTAACTTTCCACACTGTCGGGCAAATCGTAGTTAATCACGTGAGTCAAGTGATCCACGTCCAAACCCCGCGCCGCAATATCAGTCGCCACTACCCAGCGCACCTGACATTGGCGGAACCGATGCAACAAACGTTCCCGTTGTGCCTGATTCAAATTACCGTGATACTCATCAACGCTGTGACCTGCTGCTTGCAGTTGGCTGGTGAGTTCTGCCGCAGACTGCCGAGTCCGCACAAAAATCAGTGCAGATTCCGGGTCTTCCATTTCTAGGATTGGCTGTAGAGCTCTTGCCTTCGACCAGCCACGGGGAATCATGTACACGCCTTGGCTGATGCGCTTCGGCGTTGCTTTTGGCTGTTCTACGGTGACGTTGACTGGGTTACGCAAATGCCGCGCCACCAATTTCCGAATGGAAGCTTCCATCGTCGCCGAGAAAAATGCCGTTTGACGTTCTTTTGGTGCAGCATCCAAGATTTTTTCCACATCTTGGATAAAGCCCATGCTCAGCATTTCGTCAGCTTCATCCAAAACCAGCCACTTTACCTTGTCTAGTTTCAGGCTGCCGCGGCTGAGCATATCCAATATGCGTCCGGGTGTACCGACAACGACGTGAACGCCGCGCTTCAAACGCTGCATTTGGCGATCAATCGATTGACCGCCGTACACTGTCAGAACTTGCAGAGAGCGACCCACTTTTACCGGGCCGTCGCTGCTGATGCCGCTCAAATCACGGATGGCTTCAGTTACTTGCATCGCCAATTCGCGAGTCGGCGTCAGCACCAGTGCTTGCACCGCAGTCACATCTAAATCAATCCGCTCCAAGATGGGCAACGAGAATGCTGCCGTTTTGCCTGTCCCTGTTTGGGCTTGACCTACAACGTCGCGACCTGCTAACAGGTGCGGAATTGCTTGTACTTGGATGGGAGTAGGTTCTGTAAAGCCTAGTGTTTCCAGATGGAGAACGAGTTCTTCCGAAAGACCTAAGCCTTCAAACAATAAATTCATTAATGCTCCTAATAACGAGTCTTAGCCTTCTAAGTTGCCCAACTCGGATGCGGATTTCTGCTCTAGGGCAGGAACTCATAAGAGTTCTTTATGGTGCTGCGCCTGCGCGCACCTTCTTAAATAGCAATCGAGTATAGGGCAGCTCCGTCGATGGTGACTAAATTTACCAATTCGACAGCCGTCTTTGATTTTGTGACATCACCGATACCAACCGCCAGCGGTCGGGTTATAGGCTTCCAACATTCTTAAAACAGGACATTGGACTTCCTTTGAGGTACTTGCAAGCTTTCCCTCTTAGGCATTTTATAGTGAGGATCATGACCAGCCCCACTTCACTACATAGTAGTAACAGGTTGTTTGGTTCAGGCGCTATCCCGCAATCCGTCGCCTGCGGGATTGAGCAGGGGATGGGGCGACCGTTACCGCCTATCCATCTCAACACTCTTTCGGGATACCGTTGTGGTGTAGGGCGGACGGCGAAGCAATCTCAAATTATCCCCGCTTATTTCTGGCTTGTTATCATCATAACTCTTTACATTCAGAAACAAAACATTAAATTCGTTAAAATTTTCCGATGTTCTGTAGAGATTACCGCACCCCGACGGGGAGCGTCGATTGCCAGATAGGGGTTAAAAAAGTTTAGAACCCCTTTGCTACATATCTTTGCACAATTGTGTACTAACCGTTACTTTTGTTGCACAATCCGCTAATCATTTTTGGCTGGTGTCCGGTTTTTGTTCGCCGCACCGTCTCAGGCGACAGTTCCAGCAACACTTACACTTGACCGTAGAGGTCGTAGACATCTGCACCAGTAATTTTCACAGATACGATTGAACCCAGCCGCGCTTCTCCTGTGACATAGACGAGTCCATCTACTTCTGGGGAAAACCGAGCGGATCTACCAATCAACTCGCCTGTCTCTGGTTGTTCTTGTTCTATCAGGACATCAACTACCTGACCGACAGACTCTTGATTCTTCTTCAATGATATAGGTTGTTGTGCCGCCATTACCGAATTGCGCCGCATTTCCATTATTTCTGCAGGTATTTGCTGGGGCAAGCTGAAGGCTGGGGTTCCTTCTTCTGGCGAAAATACAAAAACTCCTACGTGATCGAATTCGTGGCGCTTGACAAATTCCAGCAAGTGTGCTGCGTGTTCGTCGGTTTCGCCGGGGAAGCCGACAATAAAAGTTGTCCGCATCACGGCGCCGGGAAGTGCTGCTTTGAGCCGATCGACTATAGCATCATTAATCCCAGCTTGAAAAGGCCGATTCATCGCCCGCAGAATTTCCGGGTGCGAGTGTTGCAGGGGTAAATCCAAATAAGGCAAAACGTTGGGCGTTTCGCGGATTGCTGCGACAACTTGCGGAGTCAAACCTGTAGGATAGGCGTAGTGCATCCGAATCCAAGGTACATCTACTTCACCCAAAGCGCGCAGTAGTTCGGCTAGTTTCGGTTCGCCATAAATATCTTTGCCGTAGTTGGTGGTAATTTGAGAAATTAAAATAATTTCTTTTACCCCTTCCGATGCCAATTGCTTAGCTTCCGCGACGATAGACTCGATCGTCCGCGACCTTTGATTTCCGCGCAAGTGGGGGATAATGCAAAATGCACAGCGATAGTCGCAGCCTTCTGCTATTCGCAGATAAGCGACACCTTCCGATGTCGTGCGGTAGCGGGGAGTAGTTTCGTCAGCGATGTAAGTAGGTTCTGAAGAGACGAGGGAAACTCGCTCGCCCTTTTCCACCTGCTGCATAACATTGACTATTTTGTGATAGTCGCCAGTGCCGACAATTGCGACTGCTTCTGGCAATTCGTCGAGCAATTCCTGCTGAAAATGCTGTGCCATGCAGCCAGTGATGACTACTTTTTTATTAGCTTCTGCCAATTCTACCAAGGTGCGGACCGACTCTTCTCGCGCAGCTTGGATAAAACTACAAGTATTGACTACAACATAATCGGCTAATTCTTCATTAGAATCGACTTGATAGCCCGCTTGAGCCAGCAAGCCAATCATGTGTTCGGTATCGATGCGATTTTTTTCGCAGCCGAGGTGAGTAAATGCGATCGTTGGCTTCGTTGCCATGCAGTAATAGTTAGTGTTGCGCTATTTCTAAGAACGTTTTATGATATCACACTCATTGCCAATTGGCAAGATATTTTGTCTAATTTGTCGATCTGCCCAGAGTGGAACTTTTACCTTGGGGGCGGCCATAATCACCACCCCACAAGAGTATTAAGATTTTTCCCCATGCAAATCTTGATGTTTTTTGAGCTTAAAAATAGTGCTAGCCGAACTTACGAGGGGATTTGATCCGACGATACATCCGGGGCGAGCGACAGATTTCCTTCGCCCGAAAGCACTTTACCAGCAGACCCAGTAGCTAATTGACCGTAAGAGTGTGTTCCCAAACCCTTAACTTGGCGCATCAAAGTGCCCATTTCCAAAGCACTCATCGCATAATTCCAGCCCAAATTGCTTTTAATTCCAGCCCTTTCCAAAGCTTGCTGCATCGTATCAGTCGTCACCACCCCAAAAATCACCGGCACCCCTGTTTGAAAAGCAGCCGCAGCAATTCCCTTAGCAACCTCACCAGCCACAAAATCGAAATGAGGAGTTTGGCCCCGAATTACCGCACCCAGACAAATTACCGCATCGTAGCGGTGAGAAAGAGCAGCTTGGCGCGCCACCAAAGGAATCTCAAAACTTCCGGGAACCCAAAAAAAGTCCACCTGAGAGCCATGAGGGTTAATATCAACCCCGTGGCGTTTCAAACAATCTTGACATCCCTCCAAAAGTTTGTTAACAACCAAATCGTTAAAACGACCGATAACAATAGCAAATCGCAAAGATTCAGTGTGAGTAAAAGTTCCCTCGAAAACAGTCATAGTGCTCTAGTTTAGATTTTAGGTTTTAGATTTTAGATTTCTGTTTGTGAGAAGGCAAAAGTCAGAAAGCAGCGGCATCTCATCTGAATCTCAAGTGCAAAAACATACAGATTGCGCGGTCTGGAAAATTCCTAGCTTCTGCCGAATGCCTTTCAATCGCTGGTGAATGCCTTCATCCTTCTATCTTTTACCTTCTTTATTCGATAGAGTTGGGTGAAATTAGACGACTAAAAAGTTCAATACACCCACTGCAATAACCAGCAAAAACCACAGACCAGACCCGGCATAAATCAGGGATTTAGACTGATTCCAGTTTTGGGGAGAGGCATAAGCAACTGGCACGCCAACGACCATCACAAAAGACAGCAGTACCAGACCTAGTAAAACCACTTGAAACAGAATTGATAACATCTTTTCTCCTTTCGATATAACCGTGCGTTGATCAGAAATAGTTTTCCAGAACCGAAAAAAATCTTCCAAATTCTAGTTTTTGACAGTTTCCCGATAATTGATCGAGAAATTGTCGGTTGATTGATACGAAAGAACCAGTGCAAATTCGGGCGTTGCGCGAACAAGCGTCAGCGGCTCTTGAGATTTCGATCAATTTTATCATTGTTCGCTACACGACAGAAAACTGGAAAGGTTAACTTAAAGCCCGATCGACACATCCGGTTTCCGAGGGCGAGAAATTGCTACTGTTTGAGTTAGAGATGCGGGATTTTCGGCTATGGACTTAGTTTTGTGCCACACAACAGCAGATTTTGACGCCTTGGGGGCGGCGGTGGGACTTTGCGTGCTGCGCCCCGGTAGCAGGATCGTATTGACGGGCGGGTGTCATCCGACAGTGCGGGATTTTTTGGCGCTACACCGCGACGAGTACCCACTGATTGAACGCCGATCGGTCAATCCGCAACAAATTCGATCGATTTCTATAGTTGATGCCTCAGGGCGCGATCGTTTGGGAAAAGCCGCCGAGTGGCTGGATTTGCCACACCTGAGCGAAATAGCGGTTTTCGACCATCACCTACAGGCCGATTTAGACATCCCCGCTACTTTTACCCAAATCGAAGCAGTCGGAGCCAGCACGACATTAATTGTCGAAAAGCTCAAAAATCAAGCAGAAAACAGCGACACACCATTCAGCCTGCTGCCTTCGGAAGCAACAGTAATGGCCCTCGGCATCCACGTCGATACAGGTTCCCTCACCTTTGAGGGCGCAACTGCGCGAGATGCAATAGCTTTGGCATGGTTGATGGAACAGGGAGCGAGTTTGGGGGTAATCGCTGAATATGTAGAACCCGGTTTGTCTCCTCAATTGCAAGATTTGCTGAGAGAAGCGCTGAATAATTTCCGATCGGAAACTTTGCACGGTTACAGCGTAGCCTGGGTGCTGCTGTCGACTGAAGCTTACGTTCCCGGACTTTCTTCGCTGGCTTCTCGCTTGCTCGATTTAACTGAAACCGATGCTCTGCTGTTAGGCAATGTTTATAAATTTGGCGAAAACGAAAACAACCGCAACATCGATCGCGAATCGCCAGTTTCCAATCGATTAACTATTATCGGTCGATCGCGCATCGAAGGCACAAACCTCAGCGAATTGTTCAAACCCTTCGGCGGCGGAGGCCACGCCCGCGCCGCTTCCCTCGCCACCCGCGATGTTGACCCCCTGCTGACTTTAAATCAGTTAGCTGACGAACTCAAAGCTCAAATTCCCCACCCTCCCACAGCCCACGAATTAATGTCGTCTCCAGTGCGGAGTATTCGCCCGGAAACCTCGGTGGGGGAAGCTCACCGTATCCTCCTACGTTACGGACATTCGGGGCTTTCTGTGGTCGATGCGGACGATCGACTCGCCGGCATTATCTCGCGCCGCGACATTGACATTGCGCTGCACCACGGTTTCAGTCACGCCCCCGTCAAGGGTTATATGAGTCCGCAGTTAAAAACGATCGCCCCAGATACCTTGCTGCCGGAAATTGAATCTTTAATGGTGACATACGATATCGGGCGCTTGCCAGTATTGGAAAACGGTCAACTGGTGGGAATTGTGACTCGCACTGACGTGTTGCGGGAATTGCACCAGCAAAAAGCGCGAGACAGGGGAAGTAATGCAGAATTGTCTTATTGTGCCGTGCCCGAATCGGTTGAGCAGTTGTTGCGATCGCGCATCAGTCCCGAATTATGGCAATTATTGTCGATCGCCGCCAATATTGCCCAAAACCGCCGCTGGCAACTTTATATTGTGGGTGGAGCAGTCCGGGATTTACTCTTAGCCACGGATGATACACTGGCGCTAACAGATATCGATTTGGTTGTGGATGGAAAGTGCGGTTCAGATGATTCCGGTGCTGGTGTCGAGTTAGCTTCCTCGCTGCAAAAACTTTATCCCGAATCGCGTTTGGACGTTCACGGTCAATTTCAAACCGCCGCGCTTTTGTGGCACAAAGACTCTGCTTTCGGCTCGCTCTGGGTGGATATCGCTACGGCTCGCACTGAATTTTACCCTTATCCGGCTGCTAATCCTGAAGTTGAAGCGAGTTCAATTCGCCAAGATTTGTACCGCAGGGATTTTACAATTAATGCGCTGGCTGTGCGGTTGGGTGTTCCTCGCAGTGGCGAATTGTTAGACTTTTTTTGCGGTTTGCTGGACTTGGAATCGAAGCAAATTCGAGTTTTGCACGCCAACAGTTTTATCGAAGATCCGACGCGAATTTATCGCGCTGTGCGGTTTGCGGTGCGCTTGGGGTTTGAAATTGAGCCGCAGACGGAAGGATACATCCGCAACGCTTTGGCCAGCGGGATTTATTACCGAATTCAGGGGGAAAACGGCCGAGCCCCGGCTTTGGAAACTCGGCTGAAAAGCGAATTGAAATACATTTTGCAAGCTCCTTACTGGAAAGTTGCTTTGCAAATGCTGGGAGATTTGCAGGCTTTGCGCTGCAT
The DNA here is from genome assembly GCF_036701385.1 of Microcoleus sp. Pol12B4. Taxonomy (NCBI): domain Bacteria; kingdom Bacillati; phylum Cyanobacteriota; class Cyanophyceae; order Oscillatoriales; family Microcoleaceae; genus Microcoleus; species Microcoleus sp. Pol12B4. The sequence continues at coordinate 10,647 of NZ_JAUBQR010000072.1, forward strand.
TCATCCTACTTTGGAGTTGGATCGGGAGTTGTGGCGGCAACTGCGTTTGCTCGATCGGTGTTTGCAAGGAAGGAAGAAGGAAGGTTCGGCAACTGATTCTGTAACGGATGTAACGGATGTCAGTCGGAAGAAGGCAGAAGGCAGAAGGCAGAAGGCAGAAGGCAGAAGGCAGAAGGCAGAAGACAGAGACAATTCCCAATTCCCAATTCCCAATTCCCAATTCCCAATTCCCAATTCCCAATTCCCAATTATCAATATTCCCGATTGGCAGATGCGGCTGGAAGTTTTGATAGCTTATTTAGCACCGGAATATCGCGGCAAGGTGGCTGCAAATCTTCAGTTACCCGCTGACAGCATTAAGCGGCTGGAAGTGTTGGAAGCCGGAAAGAACCAGTTAGCAGAGAATTTGCCGAAGTGCGAGTTGCCGAGTCAATTGGTGTTGCTGTTGAGGAATTATGAATTGCCGGTGTTAATTGCGATCGCCCTAAAAAGTCCGCGAAGTGCACGCCGCCAAATCTGGGAATATCTCACCAAATGGGCGAATGTTGAGCCGCCTTTAAATGGCAACGATTTGAAGGCTTTGGGTTATAAGCCGGGGCCTGGGTTTAAACGAATGTTGGACGATTTGTTGGCGGCGAAGTTGGATGGCGATTTGGGCGATCGGGCTGCTGCTATCTCTTTCTTAGCACAACGTTATCCTCAAACTTAGTAAGGTGCGTCACCAGCGCGTTATTTTTGATATAATTGCTCGGCTAATTGCTGACGCACTCTACTAAAATTTAAGTTTTCAATCCTAAACAGCCTAACCAGGCGATCGCACATTATTGATATTTCGAGAATTAAGGTGAAGAAACATCACGCTCCTGCTTTAATCGCAATTGTCTTTTACAAAACATTTGTGGCTTCGCTCTTGACAGTAACTTCGATTGCTTTGCTTTTTGCATTAAAAAATCATCAAGTCTTACAAGAATTTTCGCAATCTTATTTGTTAGAAAGCAAACTAAAAATCATTGAATTCATCTTAGATAAACTTCTAATTCTCAACCCAAAAAACTTACTGCTGAGCGGGATTGCAGCAGCACTTTATGCAGTCTTAACTGCTGTTGAAGCCGTTGGTTTGTGGTACGAAAAAGACTGGGCAACAATCTTAGTTTTAGTGCTGGTAAGCATCAGTATACCCCCTGAAATATATGTATTAGTTCAGGGGGTCACGGTACTTAAGGTAGCGGTATTTATCACAAATGTAGCCATCTTATGGTATTTGCTCCACCACTGGCCGAAGCATGGTAAAGGAGCTTAAAATTTTGATTATTCAGAGGAAACTCACTGGATTTTATAAATGTCAGCATTTTCCATTTTAATTTCATAAAGCGGCTGCTCAGTCAAATAAAAACCTCAATCTTTACAAAAATTTTGTGATTGTAAAGATTCGATAAAGCTACGAGGGGTTATACCCCCTATGAGTTATACTGACATATATATAGATGCACCCTGATGGCTTTCCCGTTCCACAAGAGCGGGATTTTTATTGGAAAAATATTGTATTAAGTTTTAAGACTCCTGGTGGAGATAGAATTGGTGGAATATTCCAATAAAACGATCGCCAGAGGCAAAAATAGCACACCTACAGCAAAAACGATGGTTCGGAGTGATCGAACCTCCGCCCTAACTCTGCGAAATAACCCAAAGACGTTAGCATATTGTGGGAAACGGCATCAATGGAAGATCCATTTAGCGTTCACAACAGCGCTGCAACAGGGCGAAGACACCATAATTAATAGTTGATTGTGCTCTAATTTTTGAATTTTTATGGATTAAGAAGATTTCACTCATGATCTTAGGTCAATTTTCTGGAATCCCCAACGGGATGATGCTTAGTTACACAAACTTTTAAGTTTTTTTACTGAATCTTGTCTCCGATAATCAACCCTCTTTGTCACTTAAGCAGTGTATTTGCCAGTTGGGGGTAACGAAGGTGAGTTAGAAAACAATTAAAAACCCGGTTTCTTCTTAAAGAAATCGGGTTGTGAAAATCGATGGTGAAGCGCGCTTTGCTGTCTAAACTATTCGGAAAATAAAAGGGTAGCGGTAAGGTTGGTTAGGATTTTGCAAAACTTGGAGGATAGCCATTATTGTCAGTCCCCAGTGCAGCAGATAACCTAGGGGCACTAGGATAAAGCCAGCAAGACCGAAAGTGACGACAGTTAACACCACAATCACGGTGCTGTACACCCATACATTAAGGTGAAAATTGATTGCTTCTGTGGCATTTTCTTTAACAACGGGGTCATCTGATACTAACAATACAGCGATCGGCGCTCCGATCGAGAACAGTAACGTACTGAAAAAAATCGCCCCGTGGCACACCAGTGATAGCAGCTTCCGCTTGTCCGAGTCGTACATATTATTTTTGTTCCTTGACTTTATTGATAATTTTACCTTTAATAGCAACTGTAGCACAGGCTATAATGGCGATCGGGTGATGATTCCCCTACCTAATTTGTGATGACAACTGAACTCGAAACTGAACTGCTAACTGCTGTTGAGCGCCGGCGCAACTTTGCTATTATTTCTCACCCCGACGCGGGTAAAACTACTCTGACAGAAAAACTGCTGCTGTACGGAGGTGCAATTCACGAAGCAGGTTCTGTGAAAGCGCGGCGGGCTCAGCGACACGCTACGTCTGACTGGATGGCGATGGAACAGCAGCGGGGAATTTCTATTACTTCTACTGTTTTGCAGTTTGAGTATAAAAAATATCACATTAATCTGCTCGATACTCCGGGACACCAAGATTTTAGCGAAGATACTTATCGAACTCTGGCTGCGGCTGACAATGCGGTGATGCTTGAGGATGCTGCTAAGGGTTTGGAACCGCAAACTCGGAAGTTATTTGAAGTTTGTAAGCTGCGAAGTTTGCCTATTTTTACTTTCTTTAATAAGCTCGATCGCCCTAGCAGAGAACCTTTGGATTTGTTGGACGAAATTGAGAAGGAATTGGGGTTGCAGACTTATCCGGTAAATTGGCCCATAGGTACGGGCGATCGCTTTAAAGGTGTTTTCGATCGCAGGGCGCGCAAAATTCACTTATTCGAGCGGGCTAAACACGGTTCTCGTGCTGCTGTTGATACCGTCATTGAATTGGGCGATCCGCGCATTGAAGATTTGTTGGAACAAGACCTTTACTATCAGCTAAAAGAAGAGTTGGAACTGCTGGATGAGTTGGGAACTGAACTCGATTTAGATTTAGTTCGGGCTGGAAAAATGACACCAGTTTTCTTTGGCAGCGCTATGAGCAATTTTGGGGTCGAATTGTTTTTAGATGCGTTTTTAGATTACGCTATGAAGCCGATCGCCCGCAAGAGCAGCGCCGGAGACTTGCCCCCAACTTATGAAGACTTTACCGGGTTTGTGTTTAAATTGCAAGCGAATATGGACCCGAGACACCGCGATCGCGTGGCGTTTATTCGGGTTTGTACGGGCAAGTTTGAAAAGGACATGAACGTGACTCACGCTCGCAGTGGTAAAACGGTGCGTTTGTCAAGGCCTCAAAAGTTATTTGCTCAGGATCGCGAGTCGATCGAGGTTGCGTATCCGGGTGATGTGATCGGTTTGAACAATCCGGGGGTATTTGCGATCGGGGATACTATTTACACCGGGCAAAAACTGGAATATGAAGGGATTCCCTGTTTTTCTCCCGAACTTTTTGCTTTTTTGAGAAATCCCAATCCTTCTAAGTTTAAGCAGTTCCGCAAAGGCGTTTCTGAGTTGCAGGAAGAAGGCGCAGTGCAAATTATGTACTCGGTTGATGAGTCGAAACGCGAGCCAATTTTGGCGGCTGTCGGACAGTTGCAATTTGAAGTTGTGCAGTTCAGAATGCAGTCGGAATATAATGTGGAAACGACGATCGATATGTTGCCTTACAGTGTAGCTCGTTGGGTTGACGGCGGTTGGGAGGCGCTGGAAAAAGTTGGGCGGCTGTTTAATACGGTGACGGTGAAAGATACTTGGGGTAGGCCGGTTTTGCTGTTTAGAAATGAGTGGAATTGCCGACAGGTGGAAGGGGAGCATCCTGTGTTGAAGTTAAATGCGATCGCCCCTGTGGTTTCTGGTTTGGCTGTTAGCGAGGAGTGAGATTACCGCAGGCAAAGGACACAACAGTGTTGTGTCCATACAAATGATATTTATTCGGCTTAAATACGCCGGATATAAGAAGTTACAATCACGGATCTAACAGTTTTTCTAAGATGGTGTAAATGTCTTTTTTGTCACCATCTTTACGTCTCCCTAGTCCCACAACAACAACTAGAACTCGATCTTGTTCGACTTGATAAACTATACGATAGCGCTGTCCAACAGCTCGGATGCTGCGAAATCCTGATAGGTTATCTACAAGGGCTTTGCCTTGCTTTTGTGGTTCAAATTTTAGTTGATTGATCAATGCGATCGCGCAATTTTTCCTGTTCTCGTCGATCTTTGACTGCCTCCAACATTTCCAGTGCCAGTGGCGTAAGCTGGATCTCATATTCGATCGCATTTTCTTCGTGATTCATAGCCCCAATTTTGCTTTGGCATTTTCCCAGGAAATAGTTTCCCCTTGGCGGGCTTGGGTTATGCTTTGGCGCAATTTGGTAACGAATTCTGTATCGGTGAGAATATCTAAGGTTTCTAACAGTTCAGTCAAATGCGTGTAGCTCATTGCAGCCATAACGGGAACGCCATCTTGAGTGATGATGATAGGCTCATTTATAAGTTCTTGGGGTAGGTTTGGAAGCTGCTGCTGTGCTTGGGCAATGGTGAGTTGTTTGGACATGGTTGTACTAAAGCAACATTACTTTTAATTTAGCATTTCGGCCCAACTAACTGGTTTCCAGCCGCTGACGCTGGTAACGAGTAAATCCAAAATCTAAGATCCCAAATCTAAAATCTAAAATCGGTTGACGGCGGCCCCCCTCTGCGGCTACGCTTTGAAGTGAGAGGTTGCTTGCTTGTAGAGGAGGCAGCCCGCGTCGCCCAAAAATCTAGTTGCACTGCCCAAAGCTGCTGGTAACAGCAATGGACAGCATAACCGCCAAACTGGGACTAGCAGTCTGGAGGCTAACGGAGTATCTTAACATCCTCTGTAGCCGCCCTGCTATGTGTTGAAATGCGGGGCGGCTGGGTTTTTGGGTTTTTCTAGAAAACCCAAAACCAGGAGAACATATTATGTCACAGGAATTCGTGCCTGACGACAACAAATTCGATCGCCCAAATGACGACTCAGCAGCAGTATGCGAACAGGAAGTGGTGCTGTTAACGGTTGTCGGTTCACCCAAAGGTGTCAGGGAAACCATACTCACTTTGTACCGACTGGGATTTGCAGAAGTGGGCGATTGGAGTCCCGTACAGCGTGCCGCTAATCCGAAGCAGGTGATGAGCGTGCTGATCCGTCGTTCGCGGGCTGATGGTACATCGCCGAGACAATCTGGGCGGTAAGCTGCAAGGTTAAATAGCTAAATTTGAGGGCGGGCTTTTAACGCTCTGTCCCTGAGTCCGGCAGTCCGGCAGGGGTTTCAACCCCTGCCTCAAAGCTAAAGTCCTCTGAAGAGGACTGAAGAATTCATTAGTCCTCTTTAGAGGACTTTTGCTATTAGCCAGGCAATTCATTCCCTGGCGGGCTTTCGGTTTAAGGCAGGGAATGAATGCCGCGTCTTTACTCCTTGCGATCGAGGTAAATGCTGAGACTATCCTCACCCAAATTATCGAGAAGTTGTTGCAGCGCGTCGCGGCTATTGCGAACCCGATCGTTGTTAGGAGCAATGGCTAAAGATCGATTAAACATTTCCAGAGCCTCTTGCCCATTCTTGAGTGCTTCCTGTTGCTCAGATAATTTTGCTTGTAAATCACCCAGTATTCTCAGTGCAATACCTTTGTTGTTGAGGACAATGACGTCATCCGGTGCAATAAGTAAAGCTCTATTGTAAGCAGCGATCGCATCTGAGTAAGACTGTTTTGCCACCTCAAATTCACTTAGCTGTGCTTGCAATTCACCCAGACTTAACAGCGCATTCCCTTTCTTGTTGAGAGCACAGATATAATCCGGTGCAATAAGTAAAGCAGAATTACAGGCAGCGCTGGCCTCAAAGTAAGACTGTTTTGCCGTCTCAAATTCACTTAGCTGTGCTTGCAATTCACCCAGACTTCGCAGCGCATTCCCTTTGTTGTTGAGAGCATTGATATAATCGGGTGCAATAAGTAAAGCAGAATTATAGGCTGCGATCGCTTCTAAGTAAGACTGTTTTGCCGCCTCAAATTCACTTAGCTTTGCTTGTAATTCACCCAGCCGTAGTAGCGCAATCCCTTTGCTGTTGAGAGCATTGGTATAATCCGGTGCAATAAGTAAAGCAGAATTACAGGCAGCGCTCGCCTCAAAGTAAGACTGTTTTGCCGCCTCAAATTCACTCAGAATTGCCTGCAAATTACCCAGACGTAGTAGTGCAATCCCTTTGTTGTTGAGAGCACAAAGATAATCCGGTGCAATAAGTAAAGCAGAATTACAGGCAGCGATCGCCTCAAAATAAGACTGTTTTGCCGTCTCAAATTCACTTAGCTGTGCTTGCAATTCACCCAGACTTTGCAGCGCATTCCCTTTGTTGGTGAGAGCAGCGATATCATCCGGTGCAATAAGTAAAGCAGAATTATAGGCTGCAACTGCCTCTAAATGTTCCTGTCTTGCCTCTACATATCGAGCCAACCGAGCATAGTAATCTCCCTCTGAGCGCGAAACTCTACCAAGCCAATAATCACTTTTAATCCACAACTCATCTCTAACTCCTAGCAGCGACTCGCATTCCCCGTAACGACTCAGCCGCAATGCTTCATCAAACACCTCTTCCCATTCCTTCACACCCCGCTCCCAATCCAAGCGATTAGCATGATAAATTGCCTCAGCCACATCCCCCGCTTCCCGATAATGCCCCTCTAAAACCTCATGCGCCCTGCGAGTTTTCGGATGATCCCGATCGGCATCCAAGCGCCGCAATAAATCGTGAATCCGATACCAATTATCCCCCCGCTTTTCCGATTTCCACACAAAGGAAAAACTCGTCAAAACCTCAAAATTTGCACTACTTGCCTGGAAGTGACAACCCACTCCCAATTTCACATACAAATCCTCATCAAAAGCGCGGCAAGCACTCAGCGAATGCACAGCCAATCGCACTTCCCGATCCACATACAAAAGCAGCCGATCCGTTAACTCCGCCGTCTTATTTTCCAACTTCGGAATCAGCGAAAAATCCGACGCCAGCAACTCAATTCCCCGCCTTCTTTCTGCCAGCACCACATCCGCGCACAAACCTAAATAAAACGGATGTACCTGCAAATTATCCCAATTATCAGAGGGATTGACGCTGGCATATTTAATTACAGCATCTGCCAAATCTGCCTTGTCAATCTTCACTTTGTGCAAGTAATCCCTCGCATCATCCGGCGACAAATGCCACACCAATTGTGCATCTATATAATCTGCGGGAATCGGAAACCTTGACGCATTCGGCCACCGCAATTGCGTCACCGGACAATCTCGCCCCGCCACAGCAACCACAATCCCCAATTTGTAATCCACTGCCCTCAACAACCGCCTAAACCACTCATCTTGATACCAAAAAGTTGCGCCTTGAGAATTGCGTTTTTCATCCCACATTTTCTCGTGAGTATCGAACAGCATCACGAGGCGAGCGGGTTTATTTCTACCAGCCATTGCCGCATTTAAATCCCCAGCAAACAATTTCGGCAAACAGTCGGTTAACTCAGTATCAATATCTTGACGGCGAATTTGATCCGCCTTTTCATCGCTGACACCCAATCGATTTTGAATTAATTTCATCGCCCGCTTAATTCCGCCGAATTTATCTATCCCTTTGAGTACCGCCACCGCTTGCGCCACCACTGGAAAATCTGCAAAAGTTTCAACTATAGGTGCCACCAATTCCGCCACATCATCAGGGAAAAGTTGGTTGAGAGTTGCCTGTGATTCGCCTTTGTTCAGCAAATACCAAAAGCAAGCAAAATCATAATTGGGAAATTTAAATTTATATTTTTTAGTGGCTGCTGCAACATTTCGCCGCAGCATCAGTAAGCCGTAAAATCTATCTTGCGGTTTATCTTCTTTAATGGGTATCAATCCGAAATCGTGTCTGACTGCGGGTATGGGAGTGTAGGTTTTGGCTTCTGCATTGCGGACGAAATCAGCAACTTCGGCCGCTTTTGATTCTGGGAGTGCGCGCAATTGTTGCCAAACCTGCGGCGAAAATCTTTTGCAGCAGTTATACTGCAAGTGTTTTAGTAGCAATGACTTGCCGTTGCCTCCATCGCCGAAAAAATACAAAATTTGTTCCGGAGGCGGGTCTTCGTTTAAATAAAAGGCAAATCGGCGGGTAAATTCGTGTCTGTCTGTGAATAGTTGGAGCTTGCGATCGTCGCTAATAGATTCGCTTTCAAAATCTTCGTCGTCAATTGGCATAAATGTGCAGGTGAGGTGTTAATTTAATTATAAGCAAAAATTAGATAGCCTCGGTGATTGAAATCTCGTCTCGACAAACTTTCGTTTCTCTCTAAGAGACTAAGAGATAGAGGAAGTATTTAATCCGGATTTAGCAGAATTCTTCAGTCCTCATAGCGAAGACTTTAGCTTTGAGGGAGGGGTTTAAACTCCTGCCCGATCGCAACGATCGCCCGCTTGGAGTGGCCGAAAGTTTTACTATTAAGCGGTTTCAACCGCCGCAGAAACGGCAACAAATAGTGACAGAGAAATAGAGCTGTGTTAGAACAGCTATCGATCAACCACCCAAGCTATCTTAGAAAGGACGCTAGCGAAAGCACAGTCATGGCACCTCCCACTAATCCAAATCCGGCGGATTCATCTGCAAAACAGGCTCTAGAGGCTGGGCTAGCAGCTTTGAAACAGCAGGATTACCCCACCGCGATCGCCCTTTTAGAATCCGTTACCCAAACCGCCGCCAATCAGTCGTCGGGAATCCGCGCGCAGATGGGGTTGGTGGCTGCGTACAAAGCAACCGGTAATCTGAAAAAGGCGATCGCCCTGTGCTCTTCCCTCGCCAAAAGTCCCAACTCTCAAGTCAAAACTTGGGCCGATCGCGCTTTAACAGAATTAGCCCCCCCTCGACCCCCAAAACCACCGGAAAATAAACCAAAATCCGCCGAAACTCCCCCCGAAACAGGCTTTGTCGCCTTTGATGCAGGAACAAAATCGCCTAAAAAATCGATTGGGGGCGATCGACCGATCGCCGATAAAAAAACAGGATTTTTACCTTTAGAGCCTGCTGTCGAGCCTGTAAACGCCAAATCGCAACATATTTCCCCGCCACCTCCACCCCCCACAAGCCAGACTTCTGAACCGGAAAACTCGACCGAAACCGCACCCGATACAGAAATTAGCGGCGAAAATAGTTCCGCTTCCCCAACAGATATCCCCGGAGTCGCCAGCCCAGATACTTACCAACTCACTTGGCGCGAAGCAGGGCGCGCCAAAAGCCCGCGCCCCCTCAAACGGCTGAAGTTGCTGGAGTTTCGGCTGCAAGCCGTTGCAAGTGCGATCGCCCTATTTTTCCTAGCCCGGTTTGTCCTGCAATTCCTGCTGACAAACACTAATTCTCTGTTGGTTCAGCTTTACATATTCACTAGACTGCCTATTTTCGCGCCGATTCAGCTTTTTTACCGCGATCCAACTCCGTTTGTTCAGATGGTATTTGGATTGCTTTTGGCCTCGTCTCCGTGGCTGATAGACGCGCTGCTGAAACTGTTTTGCGGCATCGAAACCCTGCGCGGGTCAGTTTTATCGAAGCACAGCAAAGAAGCTAGTCGGGTAATGCGAAGTTTTTGTACCAAGCAAAATATGCCGGTGCCGGTGCTGAAACTCTTGCCGCTGAATGTTCCTGTAGCTTTCAGTTACGGCGGTTTGCCCCGTTTTGCTCGGATTGCTGTGAGTCGCGGGCTGTTGGAACAATTGACGGATGATGAAATTGCCACTATTTTCGCGCGGGAGTTGGGCCATATCTCTCACTGGGATTTTGCGCCGATGTCGCTGGCGCTGCTGGTGATTCAGATTCCTTACTTGATTTATTGGCAGGTGGCGCAATGGCAAGAGCGGTTGTGTGATTTAATGACGATCGAGTTTTTGCGTTCTGCTGTCAAATTTGTGGCCGCTGCAATTTCTGCTATTAGTTATGGGATTTATAAGTTGTTGCGCTGGCCGATGTTGTGGCTGTCGCGCCGCAGAGTGTATTTTAGCGATCGCACTGCTGCGGAAATTACGGGCAATCCTAACGGTTTGACGCGGGCACTCGGTAAAATGGCGATCGGTATTGCTGATAATATCCAACAGCAAAAACAAACTAGCTTTTTCCTCGAAAGTTTCGATCTATTGTTACCCGTAGGTGTTGGACAAGCTGTAAGCCTTGGTTCTGCTGCATTACACGCGCCCTTGGAACAGATTTTGCTGTGGGATGTCAGCAATCGGGAGCGCAATTGGTTGACGGTTAACCGCGCGCATCCTTTGCTGGGAGAGCGTTTGAAGCTTTTGGCTCTTTATGCTCAATTCTGGCAAGTGGAGACAGAGTTAGATTTGGCAAACGCGGGAGTGCCAGAACCACCCAGGAAAGGAAAATTGTCGTTTAAGTCAATACTCGAATTTAAAGACTCAAAACTATTTTTACAGGGTGCGCCGTTTTTTGGAATTCCGATGAGTTTGGCGATAGTCGGGGTGCTTTGGCTGATTGGGGGGATTTTTTCGAGGACGAGTATTTGGCAGTTGGATTGGCTGTGGGGCGATCGATCTATTCTTTGGGGCTGTTTGCCGATCGGATTTAGCATCGGTACTTTGATGCGGATCAATTATTTCTTCCCGGATATTATCCCGCGAGAAACCGCTTCGCCGAGTTTGCCGGAAATTTTGTCAAATCCTGATAGTTTGCCGCTGGATGCTGAACCGGTGCGGCTGGAAGGGCAACTTTTGGGTCGATCGGGTATGAGTAACTGGCTGGGACAAGATTTGATTTTGCAAACGGCCACAGGGTTGGTGAGGTTGCACTATGTTTCGAGGTTTGGCTACATTGGCTCTTTGTGGCCATTTTTGTTCAAAGAGACTACTCGCCCCAGCGATTTGATCGGAACATCTGTTGTGGCGACTGGTTGGCTGCGCCGGGGTGCTACTGTGGCGATCGACCTTGAAAGTCTCCGCAGTCAAGGAGGGAGGGTTAGTGACAGCGGACATCCGATTTGGTCTGCGATTTTGGCTTTTGCTGCTGCTTTTTGGGGCGCATACATCATTATCCAAGGCCCAAGGTGAGGAATAGCGATCGGATTGCCGCACGAGTCGCCAACAACGCGCATCCTCGATCAGTTTTGAGTTAAACAGCGGATGGGCGATGTTCTCGGTGCTGGTGGCGCAGCCTACTATTCATTGGTGTCAACGTAACGCCAAACCTAGTACCTGTCTGCTGTTTGACGATTAGGGTTCGATCCCCCCTAGCCCCCCTTAATAAGGGGGGGACAAGAAATATCCTCAAAGTCCCCCTTCTTAAGGGGGATTTAGGGGGATCTAGACTCCGGTAAAAACGAGATTTATCAAGGGTTTTAGCCTTAAGTTGACACTAATGCCTACACTCTTCTTCCTTCTTGCCTCTTTTTTCGTAAAGAAAAGTTGCTTTTTTGCCAGCCGTCTGTTACATTAATTTACATGAATTGGATTGAACCAAACAGCGCGATAACTTCAGTTGGCTAAAATCCCTTAAGGCATTGCGTAAAAATTGTCAACATCCCAACACAGCAAGTACAGCCAGCCGCTTGTCGGCTGTTTTTTTTCGAGCGCTATTTTTGCTGTGCGCGATGAATTCTCAAAAGTGATTCAGATGTGGTTTCCGTTAAATTCAGACTGAAATCTTCCTAAATAACTAGCTCTGTTACCAAGGCTGTGATACCTTTAAAGAATGCTCGGACTCTGCCGGGCCTGATTTAAGGGATAGCGGGTAAGTGAGTAGTTCTCAGCATTAGGAGCGAGGTAAGATTACTGGCTAAAAAAATGTTAGCGATTTTACCCATCACTGTATTAAACTGAATACTGGCATTCCGATCGCTTGCAATTGACACATCCTTGGACATAAATTTCTACACGGCGCTGGCTATAAACATTCTGAATCAAAACCGGAAGCAAGTAATAGAGAATAGCCAATAGCCTCAACATTTGAGTGATGACTAAAAGTTTACACAACAACCTGAGATTTAAAAGCTCTCTGCATAGGCGGTTAAGTTCCGGCCTTATCAGAGTCAATCATCTTTTTGTTCTAAAAGGTGGGGGGAGCTGTCAAGGTTGGTGGGAGGAATGCGCCAATTATCGGGTTATGTGGTGTTTGTCTGAAGTCAATATTCAGTTGACTTCAGGTAATTCGGTTCGAGCAAATTAATTAAAATCCAAGTCGGGAGGAATTTTTCATGTCTATTCGTCTTTATGTTGGCAATCTACCGAAGGAACTTGATCGCCAAGAATTGCAAGAAGTTTTTGCACCGGAGGGCGAATCTGTTACCACCAAGGTAATTACAGACCGCAAAACTGGAAAATGCAGAGGATTTGGTTTTGTGACGGTGCTAACCGACGAACAAGCCGACCAAGTTATTGAGAAATACAACGGCTTGATGTTCAAAGAAAACCCGCTGAAAATAGAGAAGGCATTGCCCCGCTCTAAGGGTAAATCTGAGAAGGGCGAAGACGATCAACAGCAGTCGCCACAGTCACCGCAGTTGGTGTCGGCATCGGCGTCTGTGCCAATGCCTGTACCTGCGCCGCAGCAACAGCAGCGCTCGTCGGCTCCTCCTACCCAAGGTGGAGGCGGTTCCAGCAAAAGCAATCGCCGTCGGGGTGACAACAACAAGTCTCGCCGCAATCAGTCAGCAACAACGGTGTCGAGCGCTGATTCGGGCTCGGTGCAGCCAGATCCGCGCTGGGCGAGTGCTCTGGAAGAACTCAAGCAAAGATTGGTGGAAGCTCAGACTACTAATTAGTCGAAAATGGCGGCTAATTGCTGCTGCCTCTCGACTGTGGTTGACTGAATGTATCTGGAAGTGCGATCGAGAATGGGTCAAAAAACCCTGTTCTCGATCGCACTCTTTTATGGTAAAAAACCTCTAATATCTAGCAGTGCGGTACAATAACCGCGATCGGGCAAGTAATGAAAACTCAAGTCCTGACTACCAACCAGTTTGATTTTGGTCGCTCGACCGGACACGATGTCATATCCTGAGAATGGTTGGCAAAAAACTCGGTTTCTCTGAAAATATAGGGTTAAGCAGCGAGACATTTAGAAAGAAACCCTGTTTTTTGCCCCCCTAAATAATTCCTACTTATTCGATCGGCCCGAATTCAATTGTCTCAATAAACTCAAAAATCTTGTTCATAATTCCCTCAACTTCAGACTCCAGGGAACCCAATTCATCCCCCTCGTGATAAATTCGCTGACAGCTTACGGTGTAACAAAAATCGTCAGCAATAAAAGCCATAAGTCCCCGGTAAGCATCCAACCGAGTCAGAGGACCATCGTTTTCTTGCACGCTGATAGTTGCACCCGCAGGCAAATCTAAAACCACGAAATAAGCTTCTTCATCTTCTAAATATTCTGCGTGGAGTAACTTAGAATTGGCAACATTACCAAGAATTGCCTGAGAAACAAAATTGTCGAGAAAAGACTTGAGATAAGCTTCCTCGCCAACCGACTCGATTGTTTCTTCAACTTCACCAGCAACAGGGAAATAATCAATTTTCAGCAAAACGCCAAAGTCGTCAGAAAATGCGACACAGCTTTCTTGCTCATCAATTTTACCGCCTCGTTCCTCGTCAACTGGAATGGGAACGCTAAAATTGCCTTCAGGAGATACGTACCATGCCGCATGGAAATCAGACTCTTCGCCCTCTACTTCCGAGTAAGCAGCAGTTACATCCTCAATAATTTCTGCTGCTTCCTCGTCTTCCACACCTAATGCTTGCTGGAATTCCTGAAGAAAAGCCTGGTGCTTCGGAGATATTTCGCCATCTGCGACAAACATTGCTGCGGTTATTGCAAAAGTATCCAACACTAACTCATCTGGCATGGATTCCCAAGCAGTATTAAATAATGCTCCTAAACCGTCTTGGGCAACAATACCGTCGAGTTTTTGAAACATTGCTGACATATCATCTTCCGAGTATTCAGCAAATATTTCTGATTCCCAAAGTATGCTTTCTAAGATATCAGCATCCGTGTCAGGGGAATTTGCCTCTGCTGCGACAAGTGCTATGGCTGATACGGATTCTTCTAAAGTCAAGCTTGCTTCGGATTGGTCTTCTGAATTGAATATTTTATCAAACTTGGCCACAGGTTTTGCCCCGCTAGTGTTTAGTTTTGCTATTCATAGCAAATTTATGACATAAAAAGATAGTCGTCAGGGATACATTTAGTTTTTGCAAAATCCCACCAGTCAATGTGGGGTGCGTCTAGCCTTACACCTGACCACTGGTGAATATCCAATCTCCAATTAATTTACCAAGGACTGCCAATTATTGTGAATCCGGCCCAAAACTTTGGGTGAGAGAACTCTGCATTTGCTACTTGTGTAGCTTGAGTAAGGTCGATCGCGCCTGGAGTTCCCCGCAATTGACCGTTTTTAACTAAAATTTGTTTGTGGATCATTGCCAGTTGAGCTTTTCTGAGCGCTTCAGCTTTAATTGGCTGCGATCGCAAATGGCGGTAACATTCGGTCATCAGCGCTAAAGTGGCGACATCATTAAGGCTGTAAGGTCGATCGCCCTTAAATCCTATCGTCCTGGACGCATCCAAACCAAAAAAAACCAGGTTTTTTGCGGTTTTTGCTGTTAGTGAGCCAAATAACACGACTCCCGCGCCCGCCAATCTCAGCTTACAACCGTCAACAGCAGCGACTAATCCAGGTAGTTTGACAGTAAATTCTGCCAATACTATCCCCGACGATATCTTGCTAAATGGCGGTTCAATTCCAACGATGAACAGCTTTAGCGGCATCGATGATGACATTCTCATCTACGACTCTAACAGCTTGTTAACATCTTTAACCAGAGCTCAAACTCAGCCAATTCTGCCTTTGCAAGCCGCGAGTTTGAGTGGCGCGATCGCTCCTACTGCTAATACTTTTACTAAGGACAGCGGCCTCTTAATTACTCCTACTGCAAGTCCCAGAAACCACTAGCAAATAGCGATCTAACTGGCATTTCTAGCGTGAAGTAATTGTAGGTTTGGTTGAGGGCGATCGAATACATTAAAAACCCGGTTTCTTGAAGAAACCGGGTTTTTGCAGTTGTTGCGGTTTGTAATACCAAATCCGGGTTAGCTATTGTCGCGATCCATGGTATAGTGCGTCGCTCGTTCTAACGTTGCTGTTCAGAGGCTGCCAATAACCTTTCGTGCCTAACCCGATGACGTTGATTAGGCCGGGTGCAAGCGAGTTGTTATGCGGCGGAACTAGCAGGGTTTATGCCTTTGTTTTTAGTAGGGAAGCAATTTCAATCATTAATTTTCGGCGCTCTGGCTGCATATAATCAAGATTTGCTGACCAGTTCAAAATATTGATAATTTCTGCTGATTTACTGGGAGCAAATTGATTCTTTGTTACCACTCTTCTTAGCGCCAATAAAGCAGCGTATTGAGTGTAGGGCATCTCCATAATACCAACTGCTCTAGAAACTAACAAATTTATATAATCAGTTGATGTGTTCCACTCAACGTGCTTGTAAGCAGACAAACGCTCTCCCCCCTTCTGGCTATTTAGTCTTTCATGAACAGGAAAATTTATAACTTTAGGAATTAAAGTCCACATTGTTGAGGAAATTTCGTGCATTAATTTTGTGCGGTTACGTCCAGAGGGCATTTCATCTCTAACCCTATCGTAATAGCCAGCCAATTGATCTATCCGCTTCAATGCTTCCGTTGAATCTATATCGTTCGCAGGATCGACTAAAGCTATGGCCTCTCGATAGCGTCCCTCAAGCTGCTGCAGCGTTTCCTGAGATGTTAGATTTATAGCCCCAATATCGGATATTTTTTCTTCGTATTTTTCTGATGCTTCTTGAACACCATATTTTAGTTTTATTCTCAGTAGATTAGTCTCAATTTCCTCAATGCCTTGTTCGCGTAACCAATTTAAAGAACCTTGCACTTGCGGAATTTGAGAAAGAAACCAAGGAAGTAAAATAGGAATCCAAAAAAGAAAGAGAAGAAGTAAAGTTACCGATGTAACCTTTAATTCAACTGAAAAACTCCAAATGTTGCTGTTAACTTTATCCGATTTAAGAGAAATACTGAGTACGCTTAATATGATTAAGATAATGATAGTAATCGAGTATTTTTTTCTCAAAGAAGAGGAAAGACCCGAATTGATACTCAATCGCTCATCTTGATTAATCTTTCGATGATAATTTCTATTCATACAATACCACACCACACTTTGCGCTAGCGGTTTAACTTTGAACAATCTGAAGGCCTTCTACTCTACCTTAACTCAACCAATAAACCACCCCGATCGCCCTGTCGGTGAGAAAAAGTGACCTGATGTTGTAGAGACTTGTAAATGGTAAATTGTCGAGCTATAGGAAAGAGCGATCGCATTTGCAACCTTGACGACAGCTACAACTTATCGATCGTAGCATGAAAGTCAGCGTTACAGTTGCGTGTCTATTTGTCACAATCCCAGAAATCACTTGCAGACACGCTCATGACACCACCAAATGAGACAGCAACGTTAGATCCAATGCGAATAAAAAGTCGAGCGTTTGGGTGCTTCTTGCTAAGGTTACGAGATGCTTGCAATCCAGTTTTATCGACTTCATAATCACCTGTTTCAATGTCGATGATGACCATCTTGCCGATGTTCTCTTCCACCTCGACCTTTTGGGGGATGTTGCTTTCGTACAATTGCTTTGCACGTCGTGCAACTTCTTCCCGGCTTAAAAGAATTACCTGCATATATTGACTCCCGATCGCTACGCTTTTCTGTGACTCCTTCTATGATAGCCCACGGACAAGCAGGGTGAACATTGCGGTTAATTCAGTAAATTTGTTTTATTTTCCCAAAAGCAACTCTAACCCATAATAAGATGTAACGGAAAAACCTATTACTCTTGTGACGATAAAAAAGAAAAACCGATGACTGAATATCAATTAACGCCCGCAAAGTACCACCACGTACAAGTAGTTGTTTCCCTAAACCGCGTTCATTTAGAAAACTATAAAACTCCTGATGCAGCATTAACAAATACTGCTAGAACGTTGCAGTCCACACCCAAGGTAAAAAACCCGGTTTCTTTCGTCGGAGTGCGTAAGTCCTGTACTGAATTAATCGCAAATGTAACGTCTTGTTACAAGTTACTTGACACCAGGAACTAAATCTATATCATGGCTGACTATAATTGGGTAAAAAATAAATTTGTAGGGGAAATTCCATGCAAAAACTAACTAGAATT